>CAYTUA010000272.1:0-6729 GCA_964440855.1 uncultured Lentimicrobiaceae bacterium | reverse complement strand
TTGGCTCTGCGTGTTGAGGTTGTGTTCAAATTGACATTGAAAGCCACTAAAAAATCACGTGCCCCAACCGCTGTTGCACCAGCTTTGGCATTGAATTCGGCAGGTCCAAAATCAGGCTTCCATTCGGACTTGCTAAACTTGTCGGCCAAACCTTCATATTCTCCTGACCGGCAATTGGCCAGGTTTTTTCTTTCCGGTTTAAATGCTGCATTTTCATAGCAATAAACAGGAATTTTCAACTCCTCCCCTATGCGTTCAGCCAATTTGCGGGCATATTCCACAGTTTCTTCCATGCTGATATTGGCTACCGGAATAAGCGGACATACATCTGTTGCACCCATTCGGGGATGCTCGCCTTTGTGCTTGCGCATATCAATAAGCTCAGCAGCTTTTTTGACAGCACGCACGGCGGCTTCAATTATTTCTTCGGGTGTACCAACCATGGTCACTACTGTGCGGTTTGTGGCAGCCCCGGGGTCAACATCCAATAATTTTACACCTTCAACGGACTCAATCTGATCCGTAATTTGTTTTATGATGGCCATGTCGCGTCCTTCGCTGAAGTTCGGTACGCATTCAATCAGTTTCTTCATATTCGATTTGGTTTATTGTTTGACGTATTCAATTTTTCCGTTTAAGATTACTTTTTCCACCTTATTTGTGCCATAATAATATGGCATATAGGCGATTCCTGGCATGGGCTGGGTAATAAATACATTGGCTTTCTTTCCAATGGCTATACTGCCCAATTCATTGCTTAAATCCATGGCATAGGCTCCATTGAGGGTGGTACTGTAAATACCTTCTTCGGGCGTTAACCGATACAGTATACTCGCCATCGAAAGGATAAGCTGCATATTGCCCGAGGGAGATGAGCCCGGGTTAAAATCGCTGGCAAAGGCAACGGGCAATCCTGCATCAATCATTTTGCGGGCAGGAGCGTAAGGCATATTCAGAAAAAATGCAGCACCCGGAAGAATTACCGGCATCGTTTCTGACCCCAATAAAGCTTTGATTTCTTCATCTCCGGTATATTCCAAGTGATCAACCGATAAGGCATTGTATTTTACGCCCACCTGGATACCACCTGAATAATCCAGTTCGTTGGCATGGATTTTCGGGCGAAGCCCATATTTCATGCCTGCATTCAGGATACGATCGGTATCTTCCACGGTAAAGAACCCCTTATCACAAAACACATCAATATAATCGGCCAGCTCCTCTGAGGCAACCATCGGAATCATTTCGTTGATTACCAAATCCACATAATCTTCCTGTTTTCCCCTGTATTCCACAGGAATGCTATGAGCCCCCAAAAATGTGGCCTTAATGGTCAGTGGAGAAGTCTCCTTAAGCTTTCTGATAACCCGAAGCATTTTGAGTTCACTTTCCGGTGTTAGTCCATAACCACTTTTAATCTCAACAGCACCAGTTCCCATCGAAATAATTTCGCTCAACCTATGCACGGCTGACTCAAACAGCTCCTGCTCGCTTGCCTGCTGCATCAAGCTGGCTGAATTCAGAATGCCACCTCCGCGTGCGGCAATTTGTTCATACGACAGGCCTTTGATCTTGTCGATGTATTCAATTTCGCGGGAAGCAGGATATACCAAGTGCGTGTGCGAATCGCAAAAAGCCGGATATACCAGACGATCGGTTGCATCAATTAATTCACCTGTAAAGTCTTCATAAAAATGCTGTTGCTTAGGAGAATTCATTTCTCCAAAATCAGCAATCAGGCCATCTTTTATTAACAGGAATGCATGCCGGATTGTCTCCATTTCGGCCATATCAGTTCCTTTTGCCATTTGCCTCTCTCCAGTTTCAACCAGCACAAGCTCCTTGATGTTAACAATTAATATCTCCATGCATTATAAATTAAATAACAGATTCTCGTGGCCGCAAATTTAAGGTTTTTCCGGCATCTTTCTTATTGCCTGAATCACGCAATATTATCGTTGGTTTTCTGAGCAAATCTAACAATTGGTAAATAAAAACAGTATGAAACCAAGAAAATTTCCTCTGGCATTCATTGATTTACCCTATTTTTGTTGTTTATAAACCATTTAGATTAAAACAAAAACCTAAACAGATGAAATTCAAATCTTTACTAATTGCTTTATGGGTAATATCGGGCATTGCTGCCCAAGCCAGCCCTATAGGCCCAGAAGCTGCCCAAAAAGTAGCTAAAAACTTTCTTTTCGAACAACTAAACCAGACTGGGTACAACACCGGTTTCAGCGCTATTCAGGTTACTGATTGGTGGGAAATTGATCAGGCCTATTATGTCGTTAACCTAAACAGGGGTTGGGTTGTTGTTTCTCAAAGAACTGAGCGTCATCCAATTATTGGCTTTAATACCTCAGGAAATTTCACAAGACCTGATGAAATGGACGAGAATATCAGGAGTTTTATGCAGGCTTATGTTGACGAAGCAAACTACATCCAATCCAATCAAATTGAACCTTCAGAAGTCATTTCGGATACTTGGGATTATTACCTGACAGATGATATCAATACTTTGCACACGGAAATGCTCCGCGATGTAGATCCACCTTTACTGACCAATATGTGGAATCAGGATTATCCTTATAACATTTACTGCCCCGTTGACCCAAACGGCCCCGGCGGTCATGTTTATGTTGGCTGTGTGGCCACGGCCATGAGTATGATCATGCATTACTGGCGTTATCCATTGCAAGGTCAGGGAGAGCATCAATATTATGCAAGTCCTTATGGCATGCAATATGCCAATTTTGGTGAAACCACATACAATTGGAATGGCATGCAGGATTATATTGATAACACCCATCCCGATGATGTGGCTCTGATTGGTTACCACGCTGCTGTTTCAGTGAATATGATGTTTGCTCCAGATGGTTCAGGGGCATACAGTAATCAAGTACCAGCGGCTTTAATTTCGAGATTCACCTACTCCAACCAAACACAATACCTGCAAAAACAAAACTATCCCAATTCCACTTGGGAGGCGATGCTGAAAGATCAGCTAGATGCCTCACAGCCATTATACTATAGTGGATTCAGCAGCGATGGTGGCGGCCATGCATTTGTGTGTGATGGTTACCAAGGAGATAATTTCTATCATTTCAATTTTGGGTGGGGTGGTTCCAACAACGGATATTATAGTTTGCAAAGCGTTGGCGGGTTCCAAAATGGACAAGGAATCGTCCGCAATTTCGTGCCAGGTGATGTCAACTACCCATATATAGCTGAAGGCGAAACCGTTTTACAAACACGCTCGGGCTCCTTTACGGATGGTAGTGGCCCTGCCCAGGATTATCCTGAAGGTATGGATGCCAGTTGGTTGATTGATCCGCAAAGTGAAGTGGATTCGGTTGTATCGATTGTACTAAGCTTTAAAAAATTCAACACAGCCGAAATGGATATGGTAAAAGTATATGATGGTGGCACAACCGGCGATCCATTACTGGCTGAGTATAGCGGCAGTGAATTGCCTTCGAACCTCACCATTAATAATAACAAAGCATTGGTCACTTTTAGCAGCAGCTCCTCTGCACCTGGCTTTGTAGCTGAATACAAATCTAATGCACCCTCATGGTGTAGTGGCACCAGCATGATATCAGAACCCTTTGGCACAGTGGAAGATGGCAGCGGTCAGTACCATTATAACAACGGGACCACCTGCATCCAAATTATTCAAGTACCTGAAGCAACGACTTACACATTGAATTTTAATAAATTTTCAACTGAGTCCGAAAATGATGTATTGCGCATTCTTAAAGGCAACAACCAAACCGTGGCCACCCTTTCGGGAAACGACTTGCCCGACCCCATCGAAATTGAAACAAATATGGTTGTGCTGGCTTGGAGCACCAATGCCATTATCCGCGATGAAGGCTGGGAAATTTTTTACGAAACTGACGTAACTTCAGTTGCAGAAAACAATGTATTTGAACACTTTAGTATTTATCCCAACCCGGCAAAGGACCTGCTTCATATTGGTTTCAGCCTTAAAACCCAGCAGCAACTTCAGATTAGTTTGTTGAATGCATCGGGACAGCAGGTGTATCGTATGGATGAAATATTTAGTGCAGGAGATTTCAACAGCACTCTTTCATTAAAAGGACTGGCCAAGGGCATCTATCTAATGCAGCTGAAGAGCGAGCAAGGATTATTGACCAAAAAAGTGGTGGTGAAGTAGGTTAGTTGGGAGTCTTGAGTTGGGAGTCTTGAGTCTGTCATTACTTTGACTTGGTGAAACAAAGCCCTTAGTTGCCTTGGTGGAAAATTTTGCTTGATGGGTGTGAAAGATCCCCATATGCAATCAATTGCTTAATGGTACTTGCTTTTTCGGGATTTGCTAAGCATTCGGTAATTCTGGTTTTAAATTTCCAGCATGTCATTTGACGTTTATCAAACAAGCGGCTTATCTCGTACGAAGAAATATCAGGCTGAAGACAAACAAGTTGGGCAAGCCTGAAAGCATCAGGCAATGCAATTTTGCAATGGTGAAAAATCGTATGGGCAGTTGCTGACTCATCTGTTTTGCAGCGGGTGCACCTTCTTGAAAAAGGCTTTTTACCCTTGCAATAATTATCATGACCACATTTGCGGCATACAAACCCATCCTTCCATTTGTAGTCAGCCAAAAACTTCAAACAGTTCTTCTCATCTGCAAAACAATCATCTATGTCCTTATCAATTAAAATGGAATTGTGCTCACTCATGTGTAATGTCAAACAAAAAATTACTTTTGGTGTTTAGATGTTAATAAATCCAAAAATGAACTGCAAAAATACAAAAAATGGTGATATTAAAGCGATTTATAAAAAAAAGTAGTAATTTTGCAGCAATCATAAACACTCTAACAACTATTAATTATATGATAACAAGAAGTTTAGCAATATTGTTCCTTGGTTTTCTTATGGCCGGATGCAACAGCATCAGTGGTAAGCAAGCTGAATCGGGTGTGAAAAATACTGGCGAAACCGAATCAGGCAAGGTGGAGTACCTTACCTATGAAAGCTTTATTGAGAAAGTATGGGATTTTGAAGCCAGTCCACAAGAATGGGTTTACAAAGGCGATGTGCCGAGCATCATCGACTTTTATGCAGACTGGTGTGCCCCCTGCCGTAAAATTGCACCCATTATGGAAAAGTTGGCAAAAGACTACGAAGGTCAATTAAAAGTGTATAAAATAGATGTGGATGTAGAACGTAAACTTGCGGGCGTGTTTCAGGTCAGAAGTATTCCTGCTGTGATGTTCACGCCAAAAACAGGCCAGCCAATGATGCAGGCAGGTGCCCTCACCGAAGAAATGTATGTGAGGATAGTTGAGGAAGAATTGCTTGGCCTTAAAAAAGATTAATTAGAAACCATTTAAAACATAATCATGGAACATTTAACCAAAGAAACCTTTTTGACGAAGGTTTTCAATTTCGAAGCTAATAAAGACTGGAAATTTGAAGGCGAATTGCCTTGTATTATTGACTTTTATGCCGATTGGTGCCAACCCTGTAAAATGGTAGCACCCATTCTGGAAGAACTTTCGGAAGAATATAAGGGCAAGGTAAATATTTATAAAGTGGATACAGAGCAAGAGGTGGAGCTGGCTGGTGCATTTGGCATCCGCAGCATCCCGTCCATTTTATTTTGCCCCAAAGACGGCCAACCCCAAATGGCGATGGGCGCATTGCCCAAAGAAACTTTCAAAAAAGCCATTGCAGATGTGCTGTTGAAAAACTAATTTTTAAGCTGAATTGTGAAAGCCGTCGATTGTTAAAATTGGCGGCTTTTTTTATTTTTTTGTCATTTAATCATCCGTTTTCCAGCTAATACGGATCTGAAAAACTGCGTATTTTTGTAAAAATTCCTCTATGCAAACAGGCACACTTTTCACTACAGCCTATTTTCCTCCCCTGTTCTATATGGCCGCCTTGCTTAACAGTCATAGCATTTGGATTGAAGCCCACGAAACCTACTCCAAGCAATCATGGCGCAATCGCTGCACCATTGCAACTGCCAACGGCTTACAAAACCTGATTGTGCCTGTAATTAAGACAAATGGCAACCGGACACTGACCAATGAAATACTTATAAGCTACAGCGAAAACTGGCAGCAACTGCATTGGCGTGCTCTGGAAACTGCTTATAGTAAATCGCCTTATTTTGAACACTATAAGCACCGGATATTAAAGATTTTCACAGAAAAACACGAAAGACTAATCGACTTGAACTTGCACATATTGGACGAGCTTTTAGGCATTCTAAAACTGTCTATTCCTGTGCAAGTAACCACCGAATTCAATAAATCAGTAAACAGTCACATTGATCTGCGGCAGGCTTTCAGCCCAAAACAGCAACCAAGGCAAAATCTTTTTCCGTCCTATTATCAGGTATTCAATGATCGACACAGGTTTCACCCCAACTTAAGCATTTTGGATTTGCTTTTTTGTGAGGGACCGGCAAGCCTTTCCTATCTTAAAAATCTGACAGGAATTATTCCGGATAAGCAATCCTGACGTGATAGATATTCATCAGTTTCTTTTTCAGGATTTTTTTCACAACATCAATCTCCTTCAGGGTAATATCCGAATTGATAAACTGCTTTGTTTCAATTTGCTTGTTGATGATATTTTCAACCAAATCGCTTATTTTCTGTTCCGAATGGTTTTTCATGCTGCGCGAAGCGGCCTCAACGGAGTCAGCCATCATTACCACAGCAGTTTCTTTTGAAAAAGGGACCGG
>CAYTUA010000271.1:0-3772 GCA_964440855.1 uncultured Lentimicrobiaceae bacterium | reverse complement strand
TGCGCAAACCCCTGCGCTCCATATCAGTAAGCTGAACAATGGGCATACGCTCGGCTGTGCCCTGATAAGGCCCTAAGCGCGGTTCTACTACTTTCTCGGTAACGTAAACGCCCACACCTAGCACTACAAAGCTAGAAACAATCATAAAATAATAGTTCACTGCCGGGTTTACCACCATCTCTGGAATAATCATTTGGGCTGCCGATTCAGATATACCTGCCAGGATAGGATCAATGGAACCAATAAAAAAACTAGCGCCAAATCCACCACTCACCCCTACAAAAGCAGCAGCCAATCCTGCCATGGGGTGACGGCCCAGGGCATGAAAAATCATGGCTCCCAACGGAATAAGTATTACATATCCAGCTTCGGCGGCCAGGTGCGAAATAATTCCAGCCAACACGATGGCACCTGTTATCAAGCGTTTGGGTGCACCCAAAACCAAAGCCCTGATCATGGTAGCAAACAAGCCTGAACCCTCGGCCACACCAATACCAATCATAACGACCAATACATAGCCCAGCGGAGGAAATCTAAGAAAGTTCTGCAATATATTTTCATATATCCAGCGAATGCCTTCGCCGCTCAGGAGATTTTTTGACTGTATGATATAGCCATCTACAGGATGTGCTGCCGAAGTGCCTGCCAGGTGGGCCAACCAGGAAAGTATGACAACAAGAAAAGCCAATCCGGCAAACAAGGTAGCCGGATGAGGCAATCTGTTACCGATTACTTCCACATAGTCGAGCATGCGCAATAAGAAGGACCTTTTTTCGTCAGTGGTGTTGGGAGCATTTTTCATGTTCTGTGCGTTATTGTATTTTTATTTTTTAGTTGGGATAAACAAAACGGTCTTTGGTTTCATCAATTACTTGCTTTTTCCAACTATCGGGATAGCCTGGAAATTTAGGTGGCAAAGGATAACCATAAGGGTTGCGCAAAAACTCTCCGTCTTTTTCCTGTTTCATATTGCCGTCCAGGTATTTAACAAGAAGAAATTCTCCCAGTTCCTGCCATCTTTCAATGGTTTGATTGCCCATATTGCAAGAAAAGTCAGTAATAAAATCAAGGGCCATATCTTGGTCGGTTTCCCAAAGCACCATGGCTGCAGCATCAATGGCTGGTACAGTTTGAACGAACCTGTTTTCGAGTTCGCTTTGAACAGCCCGCAAATCGGGCATCACCCTGTCATAAAAGAGGTAAGCAAAATGCGCAACCCGGTTGAAAACCCAGAAAGCGGCATCATCTTTATAAGTAAGAATATCGCCATAACCTTCGGACCATGATTGAGGAACGCGCTTGATGCCTGCATAAAAAGGCACATAAACAGCACTTCCTGCATCGTCAACACTAAACCATTTGATGCCCCCAATAGGGCCCGGCAACCAACTGCGCATTTGTGCAATATAGGAAAAGCCCGTTTGTTGCGTTACAGTTACCCTTTCGTTGAAATCCTCCTGTCCGTTATAATCGAAGGTAAGGGGCCGCCAACGATAAGGCAAGCCATAAGGCCCTGATCCAATATCCTGCGACATATCCAGTTCGGTGCCTTGCAAGTAATCGCGTTTAAAAGCCATCAAATCCTGAGTGCTGATCTTTCTTTCGGGCTTGATCCACAAGGGCATGCGGTTTTCCTTTGTTTCGCCTTTGGCATAATCCCAATATTTATCCATTCCTGAGTGCACATGGTTGAACATACTCCACACACGCAGTTCGCAGAAGCGGGCAGCACCAAAATCGAGGGGGGCGTAAACATCACTAAAACTAAAATCGGCATCATCGCCGTCAAAATAGCCCTTGTCGCGTGCAAAGCTGATAACATCATGAGCATAGACCACCTCAATACCTGGTTCATGAATTTTATGCAGGTTTTTGGAACTGATGCTCTTTTTTCCATCCTCAAGCGGAAATCCCATAATACGGGCATGGTTGGCATGGGCCGAAATATAGCCGTCGGGAATACGCATGGCCACCCATACAGCACCCTTGCTGGCGTTGACATATTTCTTGCTCTTACGGTCGTACCGCATATCAGTACCCTTTCCGATCAGTTCCATAATCCAAACCTCATGGGGATCGCCTATGGAGAAGGATTCGCCAGAGCTGGCATAACCATGGGCATCCATCAGTTCGGCAATTACCTGAATGGCTTCTCTTGCGGTTTTGGCACGCTGGCCGGCCATAAACATCAGGCTGGCATAGCTCATGATTCCGGTGGTGTCCACTAACTCAGACCTGCCTCCAAAAGTAGATTCACCAATAGAGACCTGATGCTCGTTCATAAATCCTACTGTTTGGTAGGTGTGTGGTACTTGCGGAATCTGTCCGAGTGGTTTGGCCGTGCCCCTGCTGTAAATTGTTACCATGCTGCCTTCGGGCCAGTCGGCAGCCGGACTGTAATACAACTCTCCATAACGGATGTGGGAGTCGGCGGCATAGGTGATCATGGTGGAACCATCAACCGAGGCCCCTTTGGTAACCAAGTAGTTGGTGCATGCCTGCATGTGTGTTTCTTGGAGCGAAAAAAGTAAAAAAAACAAGAGGCCGAAGCGTAGGAATGATTTCATATCTTTTTATATTCTGTTAGGTGTATGTTATTCTGAATCATTTATTAACAACAAAAAAAAGTACATCCTGAAAAAAGCAAAGGGGCAAATTTAAAGAAAAAGCGCAAACAGGCAAGAAGGGCTATCTGATTTGCTTAAAACCAGTTGATACATAAACCTGTAGTTTTTTTAAAATCTGAACTTGTCAATTAGAAATGAATGACTTAAATACCAGCCCATGTTTTGTTACAGAGCTGCTATTCAATGCCACTAAAATGTTTCATAAACTGCACCCTTTCGTAAGCAGCTGGATTGTCAGCCTCCTTCACGCTCATGCGTCCTATGAATTGGTCTGTGCTGTTGAAATTGTGTTTGGTCATCCATTGCTCAACATCCTGCAGCATATTTCCAATTTCGGCAAACCCCTTTTTGTACAATACCGAGGCAAGTTGCACTGCTTTGGCCCCTGCCAGCAATTGCTTGACTACTGACTGACCATCATGAATACCAGTTGAGGCAGCAATATCACAATGCAATTTTGTGGAAAGCATAGCAACCCAGCGCAGCGAAACAGACAACTCTGCCGGCGTGCTGAACACATTGGTGGCTTTTATTTCAAATTTATCAATATCGATATCGGGAGAGAAAAACCGATTGAACAGCACCATACCAGAGATACCTGTCCAGGAAAGTTTGAGTGCCATTTTTGCCAGGCTGGAGAAATAATAACTGATTTTAACCGATACAGGGATTTTCAGTGATTTGGTTACCTTTTCAAGTATCTGGAAATAAATGTCTTCATTCTGCTCTCCTGTCATGTGCGGATTGGAAGGCAACACAAAAATGTTCAATTCGATGGCGTCGGCACCGGCCTCTTCAATCTGACTGGCAAACTGCGTCCATTCAGAGGCTGAAATACAATTTATGCTGGCAATTATCGGTATGTCAACAGCTTTTTTGCTGTCGCTGATAAGCTTCAGGTAGTTAGCCACATCATTTTCGCGGGTATAGTTGCGAATATAATCCTCAGCCTCGGGATAGTGGTTGACCGTTTCATTTTGCATAATGGTGTGGCTGGCAGCATGATTGATTTGCTCCTCGAACAAGGATTTTAAAACAACTGCTGCTGCACCATGACGGGCAGCTTCCTTAATGTTTTCAACCGAATTGGTAAGCCCTGAACTACCGATAATTATCGGGTTTTTCAACTTCAGGCCCATGTAGGT
>CAYTUA010000270.1:0-10590 GCA_964440855.1 uncultured Lentimicrobiaceae bacterium | reverse complement strand
TAACAGGCAATTCCAGACCATTTGTCAGGGGTGATCGCCTGCTGATTAGTTGGTATAACAACACCACATCCCAAATTGAGTTCAACCCCTTGTTGAGTTTTCAGGATGAAGATCATCCGGTAAACGAACCAGGTGAATCACCCTGGTATATCATAGGCCTTTATGAAAACTATTATATCGAACCCGGCGAAGTACTAATAACAGCCTATGATATAACAGACGAAACCAATGCAGGAAGTATGATTGAACCCTCAGCTGGCAACCACAGCCTGTTGAACATATGCGCCAACATCATTGAGCCAGGCCTGATCCTTGATAAAATTGAGATCGGTTTGGCTGATACAATAGCGCCTGCTACTCCGCAAAACCTGGCGGTTTTGGAAGCAACAAGCAATAGCATCACCATACATTGGGATGCTGTGGTTGACAATCCGGGAGGCGATGGGCTGAGCCACTATGATATTTTCCTGAATGACTTGCATTTCGGCGTGAGCCAATCCAATCAGTTTACGGCCCATTTGCTCGAAGCAGGCGAACCTTATAACATACAGCTGAGGGCAGTGGACAACAACCGCAATGCGAGTGCTTTGAGTCCCGCTATACAGCAACAAACCTCCGTATCTGATTATGGCGACCAACTGATCAACCCCCAATCTGCACTTCTTTATCTCGGTGCCTTTAAGCTGCCCGAGGAAGGTATTGGCTCCGATTTCAATTATATGGATGGCGACCCGGCGTATTTCCCTTTGGGTGACCCGGCCAATACGGATGAATATCCAGGATCTTTGTTTATAGCCGGCGATGCCACCCACCGCATGGTGGCCGAAATATCCATTCCTGTGCCCGTAATATCCCCCGACAAAAACCTGGACGACCTGAATAAGGCTAATTTCCTGCAAGACTTTGCAGATATTGCCTCGCCCAATATCCAATACGAAGAATGGGGCTGGAAGCGGGGGCCGGCATTGGAATACCTGCCCGCACAAGCCGGACAGACTCAAGGCTACCTCTACAGCTGTCATGGTGAATACTATGCCTGGTCGGGTCAGCGCTTTAACTCTTTTGGTGCCTGCAACACCAACCTGTCAAACCCATCTCCAGTTGGTGGTTGGTTTATTGGCCCGCCCGATGGTATGCAGCCGCCTCATTATATGACGATGATCACCTTTAATTTTGCCCTGCCTTTTCCCATCGACGGCCATTTGCTGGTGGCAGGGGGCAGCAGGCCCGGCAACCTGCACAACGGCCCCAGCCTGGTAGCTTACAGCCCCTGGAATGACGGTTCTCCCTTACCTCCAAACAATACGTATCTCGGCTACACACCACTATTGCTCTATGAAGATGACTTTGGAACAGCCTGGCTGAATGGTCATGGATATTGTGATTATTGGTATGGCGGATCATGGATAAGTGCCGGACCGCAACAAAGCGTTGTTATTTCAGGTGCAAAGGGCAGGGGCCGCGAATGGTATGGCTACAACAATGGTGAATCCACTTTTAATATCATGATGAATGTGCCCACCCCTGAGGAGCCCGAGGACCATGGCCCACGACAGTCTTTTGCACAGGCCATGCTGCTGTTTTACGATCCGCAGGAACTGCTGGATGTTGCCGCCGGTTCCCTGCAAACTTACGAGCCCCAGCCTTATGCCGTGCTTTCTCTTGAAGAGCAATTTTACTATCCAAACAACCACGATCCGGAATACATTTCAGCATTTAAAGGGGCAGGGGGGATGGCTGTTGATACCGACCGAAATCTCATCTACCTTTTTGAAAAAGGCGTCACAGGGGATGACAACTCTGTCATGCTGGTGCATATGTGGCAAGTTGAAACGCCTACCTGGATGCAGGAGGCAACAGGCCACGAAGGTATTGCAATCACGATTGACCAATACGGTTTGCATATACAGGATCATCAGCCAGGTGATGGGGGAACCGTTGAAGTATTTACGCCTAATGGGCAGTTGATAAGGCAGTTTGCTTTAACCGGGCAACTATCTGTGCATTGCGATTTTCAATTTCAGCCGGGAATCTACCTGCTGCGTGTGAGCAGGGCAACTGGTGTTTCAACCCAAAAAATCAGCTTTCTGACTCGCTGATACCACGGCCAAAGGCCCTGCATGTTTTGCCTGCACCATATCCCAAACCAAGTGCCAGCATAAGTGACGTTGCCGGTCCCAAAGGGGCAGCCCCACCCACGGGACCGCCGCCCTCATCGGGATTAACAGGCGGGGAAGGTGGCCCCTGAGCACTTAAGGCCGCCATTATTACAAGGGCTATTCCTGCAATCTTTATTCTTTGGAAATGCTTCTTCATGAGATGTATGGGATTAGTGAACAATAACTTTGCTTCTGTATAGGTTGTCTCCAACAATCAATTGCAATATGACAAGCCCCTTCGATGGACTGGTAACACAAATGGGGTTTCTTGTAGTCAGGTCCGATTCAAAAAGCTTTTGACCAAGCATACCATACAACTGAATGTTGGCCTTTTCGCCTATGGGGCCAGGGTGATGGATGTGGATATTATTTCCTTCAACAACACAATAATACCCTGATTCATAGTCCTTTTCATCCAACTGTACAAGCCCTTTAAAATGTACTAAAAACCGCATGGGTTCATTATTCCCGGAATGATAGAAACTGTATTCGCTTTGGCTGCGCAAGTCAATGGTTTGCTCCTCTATTAGGTCTTCAAACAAGATAGCAGCATCTGAATTAAAACTTTCCATATTGTTGAAATCCAAGTGTACTTCATGATTGCCATCCATCTGAAAACCAACAGTGACTGAAACTTCGTTCGAATAATCTAAAGCGTTAATGCTGAGTTTTTTTGAATCAGAGGAATTGGAGTAGAGCTGTGGAGAATTGGGGTTGCCAAAAACCTTATGAACATCCGCCAGGCCAAAGTCAGCATCTGCGCCAGCTACAAAACGCAATATGATTTCATCGCTGCGGTTGTTTGCCTCTGCTTTTAGGCGAAGTAGTTCAGCTGCATCATTTTGGATCTTATAAAAGGCTTGATCATGGTGTGTTCGTATGTCATTCGATAGGCCCAACACCGGGTCGGGAGCAGCAGCTTGCACAAAAAATGACTGCCCTGAAGGGATATAGCGGCTTGCCCCGTTTACTCCTGCACCTGAGCCATAAGCAGCATAGTTCTCCATGGCCGGGTTCCAAATCCAGATGGCATCATTTACATTGGTTTTGATCCAGCCTTCAGCATCCCAGTCAATGGCTGAAGGGTAGGGGTTGGGTACCAGATTGAAACCGGCATAGGTTTCTCCCTCAACCTCCACGCTGTGGTAAGCCATATTGGCTTCAAAAGCACCGTTGTTCAGCACACCCTCGAAAGAAAAAGTGGTATTGTCATCAGGATAATACAACAAATAGCCGCGCGCAACATCAAGGGCAGTGGTCGGGGAGGTGCCGACTGACATATAGCTTTGCGTTGGCTGGTTGTAGTAGAATAAGTAAGACCCCATAAACAAGCCTGCCTGCGGGTTGTTTGCTGCAGTCAAGGGAACAGCCACCATATGGTATTGATTTTCAAGTAGGTTGCTACTACCTGTGATGTAACGTTCAACAGTGGCAATGGCCCCCTCCCCATTGTGTAGCAGCGAACCACTGCCAGATGCATCACTTTGGATAAGCAAGGACGCGCTGTTTTCAGTGTTTATATGTGCACCAACCGTAAGCGTTGCATTGGGATTTATAGTTAAGGTAGCACCGTCGAGAATACTCAGGCTCAGGCAGGAAGCATCACCAGTGATAACCGGATAGTTCATACTGAAACCAGAGATGCTTACAGAATTAATTGCTGTGGGAACAGCACTTTGATTCCAGTTCATGGGCTGATTCCAGTCGCTGTTCATCATGCCACTCCAGCTTCTGACGGAGGGTTGTTCAACCACCACATTGTCAATACATACCCCATAACCATGTTTTGCATTTCCTTCGAAGGCAAGCTGGTAGGTGGCTGTGGGATCAGGCAAGACAAACTGCTCCGCTGTCCAGTCCGAAATACTTGCTGTCCAGATAGCATCAGCTAGTTGGGTCCAGTCTTCGGTGCTTGCTGTGCGGTACAACACCCGCAACTCGTCTTGTCCGTTCCATGCTTCCTGGGTGTGCACAAAGGAAAGCAAAGGTGTTGAGGTAGGAGAAAGGTCTATTACAGGACTAATCAATCTGGTAATATCATCTTCTGTATCGGCAGTAAATAAAAAGGCATTGTAAGAACCGGCAAAGGCAGCCGGTGGATGCCCGCTTTCCCCTCCCCCCTGAAATATCCAATCAGCTGCACCTTCAATCATGGATTGTGACCATCCAATCGGAATGGAACCGCCATTTTCAAAGCCTTCAATAAATGGGAGTGTTTCTGCTGGTGGTTCAACTTCTTCAATGGCCATATCAAAAGCAGTAAATGGGTTTAATGAAGCCGTTGACACAATGATATAGTAAGTTTCATTTCCAGCCAGATATATTGATTCCAGTGAAGGATTGCCTCCTGCCTGATAATCCGTATCAACACAACTGCTTAAAGGATCGTCCGGACAACCATCAAGCACAAATAAGCCCGTATAATCTCCTGTATTGGAAACAACAATGTCTAAATAAGTTGGATTGATAAGTGCGAGCTGAAATACATATTCTTCGCCTTCCATATAGCCTGTGCCGCATGTGTTTGAGCCGGCAGCCATATTGTAATTGTTGCCACTGTTTAGGGTGGTAAGGTCTGCTTCCGAGAAGGGAAGACTGCTGATTATATGCGAGAAATCACATGTTGTACCCATGCGCGCTGTAGTGAAGCTTACTGGCCCGATCCACCTGCTTGCCCCAACAGGTAATCCGCAATCAGCTTGCAGGTAAACATCGTAGTTTGTATTGTGCGTTAAACCGGTCAAAATATAGGGATTGATGGCAATACCTTCTAGTAATGTTCCTGCGCCCTGTTCAAAGCCGTCAGGGCCATACTCAATGTTCCATAAGGCGGCACCATCTGATGTCCAGCTGAGCCTGGCCGAATTGGTGGTAATATCGTCCACTATCAGATCGGACGGACTGTAGCAAATATTGGCCGGTGGCAGTTCCGATTCCCACACTCCTCTTCCATAGGTGGCAATACGTATTTTGCTGTCATCCGGCTCATCGGCGTCATAATAAATGTTGGCATCATAATAAATATCCAAATCTGTAACAACTACATTTGGTAAGCCGGCGTTGTAGGAGCTCCAGTTTTCAGCATCTATTTTTTGAAATACACCAACATCCGTGGCCACATACAACTCAACTTCACCCCAGTTGTGGTGATTTTGGATGATGTTCATGACGGGCACTTCGGGCAAACCGGCTGAAACATTGCTCCAGGAAGAACCGCCGTTAGTGCTTTCATAAACTCCATCGGTATTGTAATTACCAAAACACACCCAAAGGTGATCCGGGTCATCCTTGCTCACTTTCAGACTGGTTATTTGGGATGTAGCCACTGGCAAAGTGCCGGTGATATCCGACCATGTATCGCCACTGTCCTCCGTTTTGTACACAGCATCGCTTTGGGCTACATAGATATAATTTGAATTGGAAGGGGCTACATCAAGCGACCACAAATCTCCACCCGAGAATAGACCTATACGGCTCCAACTGGTTCCCCGATTAGTTGATTTGTACAAATTGCCTCCGGGCCCAAAATAGATGGTGTTATGGCTATTAGGGTCAATAACAAAGGGGGTTAGCCAGGCTCCGCTTGGCAAACTACCCGAAATATAGGTGTCAGATGCCCAATGGTTGGTTGTGCGGTATAAACTTCCGTTCTGGATAGATCCATATTGCACTGTTTCAACCGTATAATCAATACCGCAATCCATTCCATCAGCACCTTTAACATCAGTCCAACTGCCACTGATCATGGATTTGGTTCCATTGTCCTGCAATCCACCAATGATGTCATCAGCTGAAGTTTGGGCCACAGCAATCCGGTAAAACTGGCTGATTACCAAATCACTGCTCAGATCGGTCCAGTTGATACCCCCATTCACTGATTTATAGATGCCCCCATCATTGCCTTCAAAAATTATAGATGTCCCATTTTGAAATTCAAGGCAATGTTTATCCGCATGCACTGTTTCAACAGTACCACTGCAGGTACTGTTCCAATGGTTAATTATGGAGAAAGTGTTGCCGCCATCCACTGATTTATAAGTATTTATTCCGCCAACATACACAATATTAGCGTTATTGGGATCGGCAGCAATAGCCAGATCATAATGGCCTTGACCCCCAACAAATTTGCTGTTGCAACGCCATTCCAGCAGGTTATAATTAGCGTTTCCTGCATGGGCGTGTTCATACACCTCAAAAAAAGTTAAGCCTGCATCTGTTGATTTCCATACACCCTTGCAACCACCGTCCGAATCCACAATAACTACATACACAAGCATGGGGTCATTGGCACTAACTGCCATTTCAGTACGGCGGCCTCCAATTACAGCAAGTTTCTCGTCCCAGGTAGAGCCACCATTGTGCGAACGAAACACTTTTCCACCTGTGCGCGCAGAGGCTAGGATGATTTGGCTGTTGGCCGGATTAAACTCAAGGTCAACAAAATCGTTGGCATTGATTTTGACCCAACTGTCGCCTGCATTGCTTGTTTTATAAAGGCCATCGCTGGTCGCCGCAAACAAGGTATTGTTATCTTCCGGATCAAGCAAAAGCCGATTTGTAGTATGCAAATCGGCTGCTGAAAAAGTAATTCCAGTAGGTGTCCAGCTCGATCCGCCATCTGTTGATTTTAAAACACCAATGCTATGGTTGTCTGCTATATGCCCGCCTGTCAGATTGTCTATGGTTCCCATATCGCGGTCGCCTGTAGCAATATATACAATATCGCTATCGGTAGTTGCACCGGCTATAACGACAATATCGCTGGCGCCAATAACCGCATTGTTATCTGAAATGGGCGTCCAGCTGCTTCCCCCATCAAGTGTTTTCCATACACCCCCCGAGGGCGAAGCTATATATATTGTATTGTTATCGCCTGGCCTGAACCCGATAGCGTTAATACGTCCTATGCCCGAATACCCTCCTGCAGTGGAGAAAGGTCCCAGGGCCGACCAATCTCCATCATCATCACGGCTATTATTTTTTATATTCTGCCTGACATCGGCAGCACTTGTTTCGGGAAACAAACCGGTGCTTGGGTCAATGCGCTGTTGCCAAAACCATTCCCAGCGCTTGAATTGTTTGTACCCTCCAAACCTGCGACTTTCGCCATTTACAATGTAATTACCCTTTTGGTCCACGCCAATGCTGTCGAAATATTGCAGATGTGCTTCTTGTACCTTTAAGAAATTGCGCGTTTTCGATTCATGTTCATTGCTTTGCATTTGTTGTGCCATTAGGCTTGGAATAGCCAATACAAAAACACATACAAAAAGCAAGGCCAAATCTTTTGTGTTAATGGTTTTTATGCAGCTCATGGTGGTGATTTTTGGTGAACGGATTATTTTTCGACCAAATTATATGATCACGTGAAAATGCCCATGTATGCTGGCGACAATCATATGTGAAAAATGGTATGGCAAGCCTGTATTTAAGATAAAATGTTCAATTCAGGACAAAAGTGCCAAAAAAAAGCTGCCCCCAAATATTGGTGACAGCCTTTTGTGTTGTGTTAAACAGCTGGTCTATAATATGATCACCTGCCTCATTTCAACAAAATCAATTCCTTTTAGCCTGATGGTATATACACCTTTGCCTAGCTTTTCAAGATTCAGCTGGTTCAAGCCACCAGTGGCATCGTCAGCGTAAACCATCTGCCCTTGCCTGTTGAACACCTGCACATTTGCGTCCGCAGGAAGCTGCAAATTGAAGACTCCATTGCCCGGATTCGGGTAAAGTTGAATGGCATCTGCTACCAATTCATCCTGTCCGATCACCACGATAAAGACCGCTTCAATGGTCATATCGCCAGTTAAAACAAAGCTGAAGGGATTTTCCTTGCTGAGTGTATCCCCCTCAAACTGCCAGTGCGAAAAATCATAAGCACTCACAGCAGGGGAGGCCTCCAGTGTTATATCTTCCCCATGGTAGGGCTCTCCGCTGTACCAGGCCTCGCCCATGCCGGCAGGAACAACTTCAATCTGCAGATCGTACATATTGGGGTTAAAAGTGGCTGCTATGCTATGCGCCTGTTGCACATTTTCAAAATTATAGCTGAAATTTTCAAGACCTTCAGCTGCAGAAACAGCTTCGTCGTCAACCAAAAGGTTTCCAATATGATAACCCCAGTCAGCGGTAATTTCAAATTCCTGATCTTCGCCAAGCTGAACAAACACATTCCCCTCTGGCTCCATGCTGCCATTTTCGCCGGCTGTGGCGGCAATATAGAAGCCTGCCATCATCTCTCCATTGATGTTGATCTCATCCAGGCAAACGCCAAAGCCGCTGTTGGCAACTGCCTCAAAAGCTATATAATAATCGTCCGTTAACTCAGGTAAATCAATGTTCACTTCTGTCCAGTTTGGCACATTGGTGTTGAATGTTTGAAGCAAAACCCATTCTCCATCGGCAGCATTTTTATACCTGATATGGAGAATGTCCTGATAATTGAAAATCAAAAAAGAACGCAAGGCATTGGTATAATGAAAATTAAGTTCTGCCGATTCTACTTGCCCCAAATTCAATTGAGGTGTGACCAGCCGTGTTGTCAGTCCATTGTCAAACAATCCATATGATCGGTGGTACATATTGCTGTTTCCGGCAAAGGCCGATGCGGGATTGTTCTCTCCGTTTCCGGCACCAACAGCCCAGTTTATGCCTCCTGTTACAGCTTCCTCAACCCAACAAAAAGGGATGGAAAGATTTTCTTCAAATCCCTCATTAAAAGGAATTTCTGCACTTTCGCAGGCGGTTATTGCCGAAGCCGAACGTCCTGTGGAGTATGCGTTCAACTCGTTAAATGACCAGGCACGATAGTAATATACCGTAGCCGCTTCCAGGCCTTCATGCAGAAAACTGGTATCTGTTCCTGCATAAAGCACCAGGCCTCCTCCGGGAATTTCTTCACCCCCGTCGTATATTTCACCTTCAGCAGGCGATCCAAATTCATTTGTTTCGCTGAAGGCAAGCAGCACGGCATTGCCATCCGCATTGTGTGACCAATTGATGTTTATTGAGGCCGGATCGAATGATTCAGCCGATAAGCTGACCGGGTTTCTTACTCCATCCACATATGCCAGTGCCTCTTCAAGAGCAGCAAGGGCATTGAGCCTGCCGGTGCCCAACTTGCCAATAAAACCTGGATTGAGCGCATAAATATCATCCGTGGTGCTCGTCAGGATGTCGGCCAGTTCGTCTGGTGACAGCTCCCCATAAGCAACCGATGCAATCAGCGCGGCCACACCACTCACATGCGGACAAGCCATGGAAGTGCCCTGATAAAAACCATAACCGTTGTTGGTAAGGGTACTGAGCACACCACGTGCGTTCACCGTATTGGTTTCACCTCCGGGGGCAGAAATTTCCACCCAGCTGCCATAATTGGAATACCACGATTTCACATCCTGGTTGTTCGTGGCTGCAATGGTGAAAGCCCCTGAATAATAACCGGGATAATAAGCTGCATCGCCATTGTCGTTGCCTGCCGCAAAAATGGTGATGCCTCCTCCAACAAGGGCATCGCCACCGCCGTTCTCATTAAAATAGTCGATGGCATCCAACACATTCTGGTCATACACATTGGGCGATTCATAGCCCCAGCTGTTTTGAGAAATGGCGGCCCCATTGTCGGCAGCCCAAACGGGAGCCAGATGAAAACCTCCCTGACTGGTACTCGAAAATACCTGACACGACATCAGTCGCACACCATCCCCATTTCCTGAACCACCGGCCACGCCGGCAACACCCACTTCGTTGTTGCTCACGGCAGCAACAGTGCCGGCCACATGTGTTCCATGATTGCCTGGATTGATATTGGCGCTGTTGTTCACAAAGTTGAAGCCGATACCTTCCCACATATTGCCGCTCAGGTCGGGATGTGTATATTGCACGCCATCGTCAACAATGGCCACAATAACATCTGAACTGCCTTTTTCAATTTCCCAGGCTTCAAACAAGCTGATATCTGCACCAGGTGTCCCGTTTTGCTGGCCTGTATTGTGGTAATGCCACTGCTGATCAAGCTGGGGGTCGTCGGGTGTCCAGCGGCTGGCCGGCACTCTTGGGTCAAATGTTGCCGATATCTCGTTTTTATTTTCAGGCGCATGGCCGATTATCCGTTTTTTGAATTCCGGCTCTGCGAGTTCCACATCTTCCAGGGCTTGATAGGTCGAAACCAAAGCAGCAATATCTGCATCCTCATCCACATAAATTGTAAACCAGCGGTGAAAGCCCCAGGCGCGGTGCCTTTCAGTAAATTGACTGCCAAAAGCAGGGGAGGAGAAGGTTTCACTAAATTGACTGACCCTAATGTTGCTGTTGATTGCATCCAGCGAGGCCAAGCCAAACGTCACAATACCTTCCCTGTTGACAAAAGGTTTCGGATGTTTCATTTGCTCAAAAGCCTGTTCGGTCAGTTTTATTTTAAAAACACCTT
>CAYTUA010000269.1:0-4136 GCA_964440855.1 uncultured Lentimicrobiaceae bacterium | reverse complement strand
TGATCTCGATATTGCAGGTAATAACTTCCTCAAATTTGGGGGCAAGCATGCCTTCCATAGCTGATTTTATTTCTTCAATGGCTTGATAAATAATAGAATACAGCCTGATATCGATTTCTTCGTTTTCAGCCAGTTTGCGCGCCTGCAAGCTTGGTCGCACCTGGAAGCCAACAATGATGGCGTTGGATGCGGAAGCCAGCAATACGTCTGATTCTGTGATGGCACCCACTGATTTGTGGATCACGTTAATCTGAATTTCTGCCGTTGACAGCTTGAGCAAGGAATCTGATAAGGCCTCTACTGAACCATCCACATCACCTTTTACGATAAGGTTCAATTCTTTAAAGTCGCCAATGGCGATACGTCTGCCGATTTCATCCAGTGTCATGTGTTTCTGTGTGCGCAATCCCTGTTCACGCTGCAATTGCTGGCGTTTTACAGCCAGATTTTTGGCTTCTTTTTCGTCGTGCATCACATTGAAGCTATCACCGGCCTGTGGTGCGCCATTCAAGCCTAAGAGCAGCAAGGGTGTAGACGGGCCGGCTTCCTTAATGGCTTGGTTGCGTTCGTTGAACATGGCCTTTACTTTACCGAAAGTACTACCGGCCAGAACGATGTCGCCTGCGGACAGGGTTCCGTCCTGCACGAGAATCTTGGCTACATAGCCTCTTCCTTTGTCAAGCGACGACTCAATAACGGTTCCTTTCGCCCTGACTTTTGGATTGCCTTTCAGGTCGAGTATTTCGGATTCGAGCAATACTTTCTCAAGCAGGTCATCAATACCAGCGCCCGATTTGGCTGATACTTCCTGACATTGGAATTTGCCGCCCCAATCTTCAACAAGGATATTCATATTGGCGAGCTGCTCGCGCAAGCGGTCGGCATTGGCCGTTGGTTTATCTATTTTATTAAATGCGAATACGATGGGGACACCAGCAGCTTGTGCATGGTTGATGGCTTCCTTGGTTTGGGGCATTACCTCATCATCGGCTGCAATTACAATAATGGCCACGTCGGTAACCTTGGCGCCACGGGCACGCATAGCCGTAAAGGCTTCGTGGCCAGGGGTGTCCAGGAAAGTGATTTTTTTGCCATTGTCCCTGTAAACTTCGTATGCGCCAATATGCTGGGTGATACCACCTGCTTCGCCGGCAACAACATTTGCTTTACGGATATAGTCGAGCAACAGGGTTTTACCGTGGTCAACATGGCCCATAACAGTTACAATGGGTGCTCGTTCAATCAAATCTTCCGGATTGGCTTCTTCTTCATATCCAGCCAGTGTATCCTGTAATTCGGCACTAACAAATTCAACTTCAAAGCCAAACTCTTCGGCCACTACTGATAACATTTCAGCATCGAGGCGTTGGTTGATGGAAACAAACATACCCAAGCTCATACATGCTGCAATTACTTTATTTACAGGCACGTTCATCATGGTAGCCAATTCGTTGGCCGTAACAAATTCTGTAACTTTTAGCTTGGTTTTGTCTTGTTCCTTGCGCTCCATTTCTTCGTGCATGGTACTCGAAGCAGTATCGCGCTTGTGGCGTCTGTGCTTGGATGCTTTTGACTTACCCATGGGCGATAAACGCGCCAATGTTTCCTTAATTTGCTTTTGGATATCTTCTTCCGAAAGCTCCGCTTTTTCGTCGCGACGGGGAGCGGGTTTACCTTTCTTCAGAGGTTCTCTGCCACCGGCAGCAGGTTTGCTGCCTTGAGCAGGTGTTGCTTCGCCGGGTTTGGGTTTAATCCTTTTTCTTTTTTTCTTTTTCTGCGCTGCCGAAAGCTTATCTTCGGTGGAAGAAGCCACAGGTTTGGGTTTGGGCTTACGCTCTGAAGGGAGTTCAATTTTGTCCAGAATCTTTGGCCCTTCAAGTTTCCTTATTTGGGTTGGCATGAAATTGATTGCCCTTTCCTGAGGTGGTTTTTGTGCTTCAGGGGCTGTTGCTTCTTTCGCAGTTTCTGCCGGCTTTTCAGGAATTACTTCTGCTGGCGTGGCTGGTTTTTCCGGTTCTGCTTTTTTGGTTTTTAATTCCTTTTCTTTCTTTTTCCTGTCTTCAGCTTCTTTAAGTCGCTGTGCTTTGGTTTTTTTGTCCGGTTTTGTACGTTGGTTCAGGCTGGATAAATCAATTCTGCCAACGATGGTAAGCTCTTGTTCCTGGCCTTTTTGGACTTTTGCTTTTTCAATAAGTGTTTTATCCTTTTCTTCTTCTTCGCGCGTGCTGATAGGTTCCTCTGTGGATGGCGCTTCCGTTTGCTCTGAAGCAGGTGGCTCTTTTGTTTCTGCTTGAGGTTCAACCGGAATTTCTTCCTTTTTTTTCTCTGTTGCGGGGGTTTCGGCAACTACTTGTGCAGGCTGATCAGCAGGGCTTACTTTTTCAGTCTCTGCAGGCTTTTCAGCTTCCGGCTTAATTTCTGGTTCAGGGCTTGGCTCAGGCTGCTGGATTTCCTTTGGTGCAGATGCCGGCTTGGCTTTGTCTGCTGCGGGTTTTTTAAATCCGCTTGTCACATTCTTGATGATAAGCTCCTCGGTATCAATTTCATCCTCATCATCGTCTTCTTCAACTTGCGTTGCAACTGCATCCGTTGCTGAGATGGTTTTTCTGTCGGAATACTCAATTCCGATTTTCTTTGATTCTTCTTTCACCTGCTTTTCGGCCTGAAATTCTTGCAGCAACAAAGCATACATTACAGGACTGAGCTTGGTGTTCGGGTTCGAATCAATATGATGTCCCTTTTTCGACAGGAAGTCAACAATCGTTGATGTAGCGATGTTAAATTCCCTGGCTGCTTTGCTAAGACGGGTTGTTGATGTTGAGCCTTCGGACATATTGTGTTTATCAGGTTTTTCGATTAATAAGTCGGTAAAATTAGTATTTTTATTCGAACTCAGCTTTTAGAATCCGCATCACTTCGTGTATGGTTTCCACTTCGAGGTCGGTTCTTGATTCGAGTTCTTCAACACTCAGTTCGAGCACGCTTTTGGCTGTATCGCATCCAATGTTGTGAAGTTGTTCAATGATCCAGCTGTCAATTTCATCAGTAAATTCCAATAAATCAACATCTTCCGATTCCACATCGGTGTCGCGATACACATCAATTTCATATCCTGTTAGTTTGCCGGCCAATTTGATATTGAAGCCACCCTTACCGATTGCCAGGCTTACCTGGTCGGGTTTCATGAAAACCTCGGCCCTTTTATTTTCTTCATCAAGCTGGATAGAAGTGATTTTAGCCGGACTTAATGCCCTTGTAATAAACAAGTTGGGATTGCTTGTAAAATTAATTACATCTATATTTTCATTTTTCAACTCGCGCACAATGCCATGAATACGTGAACCCTTCATGCCCACACAAGCTCCAACGGGATCAATGCGGTCGTCATAGGATTCAACAGCTATTTTGGCGCGTTGACCGGGTTCGCGTACTATCCGTTTGATGGTGATCAAGCCATCATAAACTTCGGGTACTTCGGCCTCAAACATACGCTGCAGGAATATCTCTGAGGTCCGCGAAAGAATAATATAGGGCGTGTTGTTGCGCATTTCCACCTTGAGCACAACAGCCCGGATGGTATCACCTTTGCGGTAAAAGTCAGAAGGAATTTGCTCGGATTTGGGCAACATCAGTTCGATACCTTCATCATCGAGCACAAGTATTTCGCGGCGCCACACCTGATACACTTCGCCCGAAATAATTTCACCTACCTTCTCCCTGTATTTTTGATATACAGAGTCTTTTTCGTATTCCAGAATTTTCGAAACAAGGTTCTGACGGATAGTTAGGATTTCGCGACGGCCAAAATCACTAATTTTTACGGGCTCAGAAACTTCTTCACCAACTTCAAAATCGGGTTCTATTTTGATGGCCTCTGAAAAGGCAATCTGCATCGTGGGGTCTTCCACTTCGTTGTCTTCCACAATCTCACGGTTGTGCCAAATTTCAAGATCTCCTTTGTCGATATTTACAATAATATCGAAATTGGTATCGGATCCGTATTTCTTGATGAGCATGGCCCGGAAAACGTCTTCCAATATGCGCATCATCATTTCGCGGTCGATGTTTTTGAATTCCTTGAATTCCGAAAAACTCTCTACTAAGTTGATGTTATCCATTGTTTTATAAAAATGTAT
>CAYTUA010000268.1:0-3728 GCA_964440855.1 uncultured Lentimicrobiaceae bacterium | reverse complement strand
CACCATCTTTTTCGGCAAAACCGGGTTGGCCTGCATAGCTTGGCCCCTGGCCGCGGTCATTACCTGCTGATTTTGTTATTAAATAATTTGGGGCATTGTAGGCAATGATATCCCAATCGCGTGATCGGCTGCTGTAGAAGCCAAAACTCCAGTCTTCTTCACTAGAAATGCCATTGTCGCCATACCAGGTCCAATTGCCATTGCTACTGTGCCAGCCTGTAAGCCAACCATAGGAATGGTTTGATATTTCGAGGCCCTGCGAAGCGGCAGTGGCCATTTCCGACTCGGCATTGTTCCAGTCGTAGGCTTTTAAAAATCCTTTATAGGCCATTCCTTTGGCTTCGATGTTTACACCGCCGCCAATAAGCGTCCCGGCAACATGGGTGGCATGGGCCGAAAGCGAAGTGGCATTGTCGGATTGTATTACCCGTGAGGGGCCATTGTCTGTAAATTCCTGATGGGAAACCCTGGTGGCACCGCCATCCCATTCGCCCAATTTGTCATAGCCTTCGGCTGATATCTCAAGGCCGCTGCTGCCGCCTTCCCAGAGCCTGTTGGCCCGTGTGGTGATGGCTGCTCCCACATTGTGCGTGATATTATAAACTGGTTTACCATCCACCACATCCATCAGTTGGATCACTGTTCCATCTTCATATTCCTGCCAAACAGTAATATTGTGTTCAGCAGCATAAACTGCAACGCGCTGCTGTTGCTCCATAAACGCTGCTTCTTTCTGTGCCGCGAAAGCCTCGAGGGCTGCAGTATTGGTTGTGATTTGTGCTTGCAAATTGATTGTCAGAATCAATAGGATAGCTGATAAGGCCCAAGGCCTTGGAAAAGTCAAAATTTTCATTATGTTAATATTGTGTTGATAGCACAAAAATAGATTATTTTTTACACTAGCTTAATTTGGGTGTTTTTTTAACCCTTTGTTAACAGAAACAAAAGGACCTTTTCGACTGTTTGCTAAAGCAATAAAACGGAAACCATACATCTAAACTTTACTTAATTTTGCCCGGCCAGCTTTGGCCATAAATTATAATCTAGCAAATAATGAAAAAAGTCTTTCTTTTCAGCCTGTTCGTGATGTTGTTAGCCTCGTGCAACGGACCTTCCGAAAAAGCAGTGGAACAGCGGTCAGCAAAGGATACCAAGTCCATCGTAGTGCCCACTTTCAACGCGGATTCAGCTTATTATTTTGTTGAAAAACAGGTGTTGTTTGGGCCCCGCGTACCTGGTACAGAAGCACATTTGGCAGCGGCAGCATGGTTTGTCCAAAAGCTCGGAAGCTATGCCGATACACTTATTGTACAGCGATTTCGCACCAGGGTTTACAACAGGACGGCATTCGATGGCCAAAATATTATTGCCTCCTTTAATCCTGAAGCCAAAAAACGTATTTTGCTGGCAGCACATTGGGATTCAAGGCCCTATGCTGATTTCGATCCTGATGAAGCCAACCGTCGAACACCCATCGACGGAGCCAATGATGGCGCCAGTGGGGTAGGGGTGCTGATTGAACTGGCACGTTTGTTTGATGCAAATCCCCTTGACAAAGCCTTAGGTGTTGATATTATTTTGTTCGATCTCGAAGATTATGGTCCGCACAACGACGAACGTACCTATGGCGATGATGATTATTGGGCATTGGGTTCGCAGCACTGGGCCAGAAACATGCACCAGCCCGGCTACAACGCCAGCTATGGCATACTGCTGGATATGGTTGGTGCCAAAAACGCTGTTTTCCCTCGCGAATATTATTCACAGCAATATGCCTCCTGGGTGCTCGACAAGGTTTGGCGCAGGGCCAGCCAGCTGGGTTATGGTCATGCCTTCTCAAACAGGCCCGGCCCGCCTATCAATGACGACCATATCCCTTTGAACAGAATAGCCGGTATCCCCACCATCAATATCATTCATTTAGACACGGGCAGCTCAAATGGATCGTTTTTTGAATACTGGCATACCCTGCAAGACAATATGGACCAGATTGACAGGGAAACCCTCCATATGGTGGGTGTTTTGGTTGCTACAGTGGTCTATGAGGCGCGATAAGCCTGTTGTTTTTTTTCTTGTATACTGAAAATCAATTGTGTAAATCTTTTTTATAAAATTCAATCATGCTCAAACAAAAACTTCTGGAGAGGTTTCTCCGCTATATCAGCATCGATACACAAAGCGATCCCAATTCAGTAACTTTTCCCAGTACAGCCAAGCAGTTTAACTTATTGCGTATGCTGGCCGACGAGCTTAAAAGTTTTGGCCTTGAAGATGCGCATATGGACGAGCATGGTTATGTGATGGCCACTTTGCCAGCTAACACAGAAAAGGAAGTGCCAGTGATTGGTTTTCTGGCGCATGTTGACAGCAGTCCTGATATGGCAGCCGCCAACATCAAGGCACAGGTGACTGAAAACTATCCCGGAGGGGATGTGTTGCTCAACAGAGAATTGGGAATGTATATGAATGTAGCTGATTTTCCGGAATTGGAGAATTACAAGGGACAAACACTCATTACCACCGATGGAACCACGCTGTTAAGTGCAGATGACAAAGCCGGCATAGCCGAGATTATGACAGCGGTTGAATTTCTGTGTCAGCATCCCGAAATAAAGCACGGTACGATAAAGGTTGGCTTCACACCCGATGAAGAAATCGGCCGCGGTGTGGATCATTTTGATGTAAAGAAATTTGGGGCACAATACGCCTACACCCTGGATGGGGGCGAAATTGGCGAGTTGGAATACGAAAACTTCAATGCAGCCTTTGCCAGGGTGCAAATCCAGGGCAGAAACATACATCCCGGCACAGCCAAGGGCAAGATGAAAAATGCCATCCTGATAGGCCATGAATTCAATGAGATGTTGCCTGTTTTTGAGCGCCCGGAGCATACAGAGGGCTACGAAGGCTTTTTTCATATCACAAAATTTGACGGGGTGGTTGAGCAAGCTGAAATACAATATATTGTGCGCGATCATGAAAAACAATTATTTGAAGAAAAGAAGCAATTCATGAGGGATATAGCGGCGTTTATGAACCGGAAATACGGGGAAGGCACAATCCAACTGCAATTAAACGACCAATATTACAATATGCGCGAAAAGGTGGAGCCTGTTTACCACATTGTAGCTATTGCTGAAAAAGCCATGCGCGAGCTGGGTATTGATCCCATTATAAAACCCATTCGCGGTGGTACTGATGGGTCGCGCTTGTCGTATATGGGCCTGCCTTGTCCGAATATTTTTGCCGGCGGGCATAATTTTCATGGCAAATATGAATACATCCCGCTCGAAAGCATGGAAAAGGCCACACAGGTGATTCTAAAAGTTATCGAGTTGTACGAGGCGAACTGAGGCGTGAAATTCCTTGTTGTATGCGACCCCGCTGGGGTCGATATAAGAATTCGGCATTTTTATATAAATATGTGATGCCTCTGGCATCAGTGGCTGAATGAATTTCATCTTTCATCACACCTTCCAGTTGAATGGACATTGGTGGATAGCTTTTATAAAACCAGATCGGGAAATTGATAGCAAACTATATGGATGCCGACTCCATAGGAGTCGCATATTTATAAAAGGAACTCATCGTAGCAATCCGACTCCAGCGGAGTCGCATAGAATACTGAAGGTGATTTTTGCCATCCCGCTGGGGTCGTTATAAGAATTCGGCATTTTTATATAAATATGTGATGCCTCTGGCATCAGTGGCTGAATGAATTTCATCTT
>CAYTUA010000267.1:0-2996 GCA_964440855.1 uncultured Lentimicrobiaceae bacterium | reverse complement strand
AGGGTGTGTTTCGGAATACCCAATCAGGTAATGGTGGCCATCAGGGCTCAACTGCAAACTGTTTATCCTGACACCTTCGAGCACATCGCTGATGTTTTTCTTGCGGATTGGATCGAGGCTCCAAACGAGTGTATTCAGGGATTCGTCCATTTCAATATGTACTTTAACATCAACTCCTTCCATTGATTTTGCTGTTAACAGCGTTTTGATCACAAGCAGGTGTTTGCCCGTTTCCAGTTTCAATTCCACTTTCACAGGTTTTGTTTCCTGACTGTCTGACAAGGTATTTCGTCCGCCAAGTTTTTCTCCATTCAACCGTATTTCGAAAGGCGCAACAGACTCTACCGAAAGACGAAATGCCGAAAAACGGAAGGCCTCTACATAGGTCGCCACAAAGTATAGTTCGGTTTGTGTGCTATCCACTTTCTCCAGCTTGAGCGTCTTGTTTTCAGACAGCTGCTGTTTGCGCCAACTATACTTATTCTCGTTCCGGTTGAAGACCAACGCACCTTCGGTCACCTTGGTTTTGTCAGAAAGATCAATGCTTTGAAGCAATTTCTCCGTGGTGAATGTTTTGCCTTTCATATCGGGTTGATCGCTGAAAGCCGGAAGGGAAACCGGTAATGGCCCGGCCACAAGCCATTGATTGGTTGCTGTTTTAATATTCAGGCTATCAGCCAATAAGCTATTTGCAACCAGCAAAAAGCCGCTAAGGAAAAGAATAAATTTCTTCATGGAAATGGGTTAAATGATGATGAAAGGCAAATTTAGTGAATTGGCTTCAATTTATACCATAGCAATCAATAAATACTAACTTTGACTGCACAAAATGATAATGGAATCGGCACATATGCGACGCTGTAGAAGATTTCTTTACTTATTCGGCTGCATTGCATTTTTTGGCCTGGCTTTTCAGTCATGCCTGGTGCAGGGTTTGACAAATGATTTTACGCAGTTGACCGATGACCAAAAGACACTAATTCAACCATTTGAAAATTTGAATGCACTTGAACCGGACAAGGTTTACAAAGTGAATGCGGCACAATTAAAGGCCAATATGCTGGAAATTCCCAAGTCGATTGTCCACATTTTTAATGGTGCCTGCCCACATCAAACTACATTAATCAGTGATTTCGAAAAATATGCTAAAGAGCATGGCTATCGTCTATTTATGGTATTGATCGGCTATACAGATTTATCAAAAACCACCATGCAAACCTATGAAGGCCCACTTTTTGTGATTGATAATGATTATTATGACGAAAAATACGGGTTCAGGTATATTCGCTATTTCAGGAACGATTTGATGGGAAAACCACTCAAGTCAAAAGAAAAGGATTACGCCGGTGACAGCTTCTTTTTTGAATACGGTGAGCTAAAGCAAATCACCAATAGTTTGAGTGAAACCGTTTATCTTCAATAATCAAATGGCGATTTTGGCACCGATCTCAACTTATCCGTTTCGGGTTTATCCTGCCCGGCACCTTCGAAATCTGACAGCATAATCTGGATTATTTCGGTAAGACCTGCCGGGCGATAATCTTCCGGAGGCTGGAACAATATTTCAGGAATTTTGGCTTCCCTCACTGTACCCACTTCGGATATACTCTCACCAAAAGGACCTGGGATTACTGACCGCATGACCAACCCATTTTTGATCAACCGGATGTAGTCAGGACTATTGCGGTAAGCGGTTACAATTGTAGGTTTGGTTATTATCTGTGTAAGTTCAAGCATGGCCTCCAACTCGGTTGCCCCATATGGCTGAACCTCATTGGTGAGCCAAACCTGTTCAAAATGAATGCTATCAATTACAATGTCATACCTTGTTGATTGCAATCCGGCTATGGTATCCTCCTCCTCCATCCGCTTAATTTCAATCAGCTGATAAAAATCATTTGTCGGACTCTCTGTACCAAAACTCAACATAGCTGTATCAAACTCATTCTGAAAAGCTTGCCTTTCGCTTGCCGGAAGCTGTTGCATCATTACCTGAATTTGCACCTCGAGTGTTTCGATGATACCTTTGCGCAGCTCCTCGGGCTTGCCTTTCCAATACAGCATTTTGTTTGGAAAAACAAGGCAGAGCTCGCTGCTGTCTACATCAAGAATAACAATGGATTCAGCCGTTTCGATGCGAATCATATTGCCTTCGATAAAAGTAGATTGCATGGTATAGGAACCATATTGATCCTGGTTTATCTCCACAATCAGCCAACCGGCCATCAGCTTATCAAACTGGCTGAACAGCAAGAGTAAAACAAAGAACACAGCCCGAAAAAAATACCTCATTTAACTAAGCTTTAAGTCTTTAAGCAATACAAATGTATTTCATCACCTTGTCAAAGGTAAAAAAATGAGTAGTTTTCAGCAATTTATTGGAAAATAAACTACTTTTGCACCACTAAAATCAAAACGTATTATGGTCAAGAAAAAAGCGAACGACAAGGCCGAAGAAAGATTGGAAGTTGTTGAGGAGGCATTGAGCAAATCTGAACTGTTTATTGAGAACAATCAAAAGATGATCACCGGTGTGGTCATTGTGCTTGTTGCCCTTGTGCTTGGTTATTTTGGATTAAGCAGGTACTACTTCCAGCCCAGAAATGAGCAAGCCATGGAACAAATGTTTATGGCTGAAAAGTATTTCGAATCCGATTCCCTCAACAGGGCATTGTTTGGTGACGGCAACAATATGGGATTTCTGGATATCATCGATGAATACAGCATGACCAAGGCAGCGAATCTGGCAAACTATTACAGTGGCGTAATCTACCTGAAACAAGGCGACTTTGAAGAAGCCATTTCACACCTGAAAAAATTCAAAAGCAGGGACAATATTATTAAGCCAATGGCACTGGGAGCAATGGGTGATGCTTATTTGGAGCTCAACGAGCAAGATAAAGCCATCAGCCAATACCTGGCTGCTGCCAAGGCAAGCAATAACGAACTGACAGCACCCCTATATTTATACAGGGCAGGTTTGGTGTACGAAATGC
>CAYTUA010000266.1:0-3224 GCA_964440855.1 uncultured Lentimicrobiaceae bacterium | reverse complement strand
GATTTTTACATCGATCCGATTTTAAACCGTTTAAGCCTCAATGGGATGCCTAGCGTATCTTTCTTTTTTAGTAAGGCGTAGATATAACCCTTGTGGAATACCATTTTTGAAGGTTTGATTTCCAACTCATAACCTTCAAGGGTAAAACTGCTTTTGGCAACGAATTTCCCATTGTTTTGGTAAACCCACACATTAAAAACATTTGCCCCTACTTCTTTAGGAAACTCAAAAAACAATAGATTTTCGTCAGAATCTTTAATAAGGTTCGAAAAATACGGCATGGGAATGGGTTCGCTGATCGCTTTTAGGTCTTTTTCCATTTCCCTGATAAAGTAGTTCAGGGCATCCGTATTTTCCTGGTCCGAAACCCAGCTTACCATTTGTGGCGATTTCAATTTGCGATATTTCTCAATGGCTTTTGTTTGGATTTCTTTTTGTTCTTCCACTGATACATAACCTTTTGCCCAATCAATCTTTTGTGACGAAATAAAACTTCCGTTGAGATCATATGTACGAATCTCACCTGTTTCGGGGATAGCAACAATGAGATTTCTACCAACACTAGCAATCATCGGTGGATAACTCATTCCCAATACCTTAATAAATGGCATTGTAGAAAAGCTGAGTATTGTTCCACCTTTAAAGGTGTATAAATAATTGAAAAGATGGGTTCCCTTGCAAAAATCGCGGTCTGAAAAGTGGTCCCAGATAATGTTTTCTTCATTGGTTTCATAATCAATAATGGCTACAAACTCCCTTATTTTATCGCTCCACAAAACCCATCCTACCAAAGCAATTTTATCGTTTGGCAATGCAATGATTTGGCGGGCCGCATAGTCCATCTTAAGTGTTTTCTTAAGGTTTCCCTTTAAATCAAAACTCAGCATATTTCCCATATTATCAAGCCCGGAAAACAAGGTATTGTTACTCAAAACACCCTGAATATGCTTCAGGCTCCGGTAATTTCCCCCATCAGGCTTTTTTACCCCAAACTCTTCAACAAAGCTACCATTTGCAGCAAAACGTGTATAGTAGTTTTTGTAAGCATGGCTTACGATAACCGAACCATCCTGCAATACCGTTATTGACTTGTCATCGCCTTTCCACTTGCCGTAAAGCGTGTCATAATAACTCACAAATACCTTGTTCCAATCTACATTTTGGGCATAAGCAGGGTCAGCGGTCAGTTTTACATTTCCTGATTTATAGTTTTCCGACAAAGATTGGGCAAAAGCAGAAACAGGAACTAAAACGAGCAGAAGAATTGCAATTTTTAATGTTTTCATGATTGAATAATTTATAGGTTTTGAAAGAGGATTATTCGGATTGAATTCTTAATTGATAATTGTTTGAGAAACAATGCCATCAGGTGTTATTACGGTCATGATGAGCGGATAGTCTGTAACCGGCTTGTTGGCATCAAATCCTTCAGAAATATAACTTTCAAGGTGTAAACCTGTAGGTTGTTTGTTGTTTGTTTTGTCAAATGGATTGATTATAATCATTAGCAGCAAGCTCGCTGCAGCGATCAACGGCAATAAAAATTTTCTCACGCTAAGTTTGTTTTGTGTAACCCTTGCCAAAGGTTCAAATTCAGGCATATTCGGTTGATGGGTTATCATCAGGTCAATCGAGCGCTTTACATTGGCTGAGATTTCGCGCTTCTTCATTACACGTTGTGCACATGTATGACACTGTTTAATATGCCGTTCTATTATTTCCACTTCTTTCCTACTGCATTCATTATCTATGAATTGCTGCATTTGTCCTTCCTCAATACATTTCATATCCATTGGTTTTAAGTTCTTTTTCCAGTTTTGTTAAGGCGCGGGCCAGTGTTTTGCCGACAGAAGCAAATGGGATACCGGTAATTTCTGATATTTCCTTATAAGAAAGACCTTCGCTGTAGAGTACTGCGAGTTCTCTGTCCCTATTATTCAGCATCACCATACTTTGGCTTACGAGTGTCCTTTCTTCCTTTTTTTCGTAATTCTGACGGCCATCCTCCGTGTTTTCCGGTGGTTCAATATTGGCAAACTTTCTACTTTTTCTAAACTCATCAATACATTTATTCAAGGTGCTTCGGTACAAAAAGCTTTTAGGGTATTTTATCTCTTTGCCCATTTGTGTTTTTTGATAATAATCAGTAAAAACATCCTGCACGATATCGTTTGCTACATCATGACAATGCATTTTTTGTGCGAGCCGGTGAAGGCTGTTGAAATGTTGCTTGTAAAGGTTCTCGATAGTTTCCAAGTGCAGGGCGTTTAACATAAGTCGTATGAGGACGTACTTTTGTGACCAAAGCTAAATAAAAAAACTGCACTTGCTGGGTTGCCGGTGTAGTGGCACTCTTAGAACTGAAATAAATAACAGATTACATTTTCTCACATTCTTACCAAGAAAAACAGGAATTTTCTCGATTCGGAAACAAAAAAAAAGTACTTTCGTGAACTGATAATAACAATTTTTAAGATGTCTGGTTCACAAAATGAAAAGACAGATATTGTCTTTCGTCTTGCCAAACCTTATAAAATATGCAAGGATAGCTTTCTCCTGAAAGCCTTCAAAACCTTTCAATACGGGTCAACATCAATCTGGAGCATGATGGCCCTGAACTCAGGTGTGTGTCCAAAACAATAGCAAATCGAGAGCTTAAAGGACGGAAGTATTGTGCATTAAACATGACTCGAAATTCCGAAATGAGTTCTACATGTTTAAAACCCCAACTCGATGCCCGCGACTGCGGCCCGGCCTGCCTGCAGATGATAGCTAGGCACTATGTCAGGCAGCAGAACCTGGATCAGTTATGCGAGTACTGCTACATCACCCGCGAGGGTGTTTCCCTGCTGGGCATCAACGATGCAGCAGAGAAAAATGGCTTCCGCACCATGGGGATGAAAATAAGCTACGACAATCTGGCCGACGAAGTGCCACTGCCTTGAATCGCCCACTGGAAGCAGCAGCATTTTGAGTTGGTTGATTGAATAAGTGGTATTATGGTTGACCCAACAATGATTACTTTTAGTAAGTATTGAAATTTAGAAGTGTTCTTAATAAGACATAACATACTGTATTACAATGCAAATAAAGACCTGCCAAAAACCATAAGTCAATTTTTACATTTAAATCCCTTGCTTTTTACAAAATATCTATTTATCATTGTAGCCTATTCAAAGCCAACAATGAACCGATCTTATAACAGCCGTACCCCCCCCCCCCCC
>CAYTUA010000265.1:0-4157 GCA_964440855.1 uncultured Lentimicrobiaceae bacterium | reverse complement strand
AGGAACGAAAAAGAAAATTGAATGGGGATCACAAATCCGCTCCTATGTGTTGCATCCATATAAAATGATAAAAGATTTGCGCACCAACCACGAAACTTCCAATGTGCAGGCTGTGCTGGATGGCAAAATCAATGACTTTTTAAAAGCCTACTTAATGCAATTCGGAAGAGATTAAACACAAAAAAACGCTCCCGCACGTGCGGGACTAAACGCCAAACGAAAAAAAATGAAAATCTACCATAACACACGTTGCAAGAAATCAAGGGCCGGCCTGGCTTACCTGGAAGAAAAAGGCTTGAAGTTTGAAGTGATTGATTACATTAAAAATCCGCTTACCGAAACAGAAATAAACGACTTAATTGCTAAAACCGGCCTCGAAGCAGAACAATTGGTCAGAAAGCAAGAGGATTATTTTAAAAAAGAACTCAAAGGGAAAATCCTCTCACACAAGGACTTGGTAAAAGCCATAGCAGCCGAACCAAAACTTTTGCAAAGGCCTATTGTAGTAAACGGACAAAAAGCCGTTTTGGCCAATCCACCTGAAAATATAAACAACATTATATAAGCTACTTATGAATTCGGAAATATCATTTACAAAACTACCGGTCTGGGCAGAAGCCATCGAACTGGTGAAACAAGTAAACCAATTGGCCGACTTGTTCCCAAAAAGCGAACTTGCCGGCATAACCCACTTGGTTAAGAGTAATTTAGCCATTTTACCTGTATCACTCGCCTTGGGATTCAAACCTGCTGCCGGCGATGAAAGGCCCGAACACATTCAAAAAGCCCTGGCCACAATTGAAACCCTGGAAGTTTTGCTTCAGGTGGCCTTTGAACTGGAATATGTTAACGAGAAAAAACTTAGCAAAGTACTCGAAAAAACGGCTGATTTAGCATTAACAATTAAGCAGGTAAATGCACGAATTGAAAAGGATTTGAAAAAATAAACAACTACAAACCAAAATTTTAGACAAAATGAAATACCGCATTGAAAAAGACACCATGGGTACTGTTGAAGTACCTGCCGACAAGTATTGGGGTGCACAAACAGAGCGTTCGCGCAACAATTTCCGCATTGGCCCCGAAGGTTCGATGCCCATGGAAATCATCCATGCTTTTGCCATTTTGAAAAAAGCAGCAGCCATCACCAATATGGAGTTGGGGGTGTTGCCAAAAGAAAAATGCGATTTGATTGCTGCCGCAGCCGATGAAATCATCGAAGGCAAGCTGGATGGCAATTTCCCGCTCGTTATCTGGCAAACAGGATCAGGTACCCAAAGCAATATGAATATGAATGAGGTGATAGCCAACCGCGCCCATGTGATCAATGGTGGCAGCCTCGAAGACGCAAAAAAAGCCATTCATCCGAATGATGACGTAAACAAATCGCAGTCATCGAACGATACCTTCCCCACGGCCATGCATATTGCGGCCTACAAAATGGTGGTGGAAACAACCCTTCCAGGTATGGAAAAACTGCGTAATACACTCAATGAAAAAGCCATCGCCTTTAAAGATGTTGTAAAGGCCGGACGCACCCACCTGATGGACGCCACGCCCCTTACGCTTGGCCAGGAGTTTTCGGGCTATGTAGCCCAACTGGATTATGGCATCAAAGCCTTGAAAAACACCTTGGAACACTTGCGCGAACTGGCACTTGGCGGAACTGCCGTTGGCACCGGAATCAACACACCCAAAGGCTATTCGGAAAAAGTGGCCGACAATATCGCCATGCTCACCAAGCTACCTTTTGTAACGGCACCAAACAAATTTGAAGCCCTTTCGGCCCATGATGCCATCGTAGAAACCTCAGGTGCCTTGAAGCAGATGGCTGTTTCCCTTATGCACATTTCCAACAACATCCGCATGTTGGCTTCAGGCCCCCGCTGCTCGATCGGCGAAATCAGCTTGCCCGCCAACGAACCCGGCTCCTCCATCATGCCGGGCAAGGTGAACCCCACACAAAACGAAGCCATCACCATGGTTTGTGCCCAGGTAATTGGCAATGATGCAGCCATCACAGCAGGTGGCATGCAAGGGCATTTTCAACTGAATGTGTTCAAACCGGTGATGATTTACAACCTGTTGCAGGCCGCCCGCCTGTTGGGTGATGCCTGTGTGAGCTTCACCGACAATGCCGTTGTGGGCATTGAAGCCAATACCGATCGCATCAAAATGAACCTGGAAAATTCGCTGATGCTGGTAACGGCGCTCAATCCGCATATTGGCTACGACAATGCAGCTAAAATTGCCAAAAAAGCCCATGCCGAAAATCTCACCCTGCGCGAATCAGCACTCACACTGGGATTGCTCACCGATGAGCAATTTACGGAATGGGTTGATCCGGGGAAGATGATTTAACTGATCTAAAAAACTATTATCAACAAGCTAACCTCTTGTCAAACAGTAATTCAACCGAACTTTTATTACTGATTTGTTTGTCTTTGGTATGGGGTTATGCTACTACCGCATACTGCTTCTTTTGTTAACAGCTTCGTGTTAAGAAATAAGCTCAAGAGCAATAAAGCAGGAAGGTAAATAGGTTTAAGTTAGCCCCAAATAAATTAAGCTCCATAAAATCACCAAAACAATGAAAAATCAAATACGTTTTATTAGTGCCTTCGTATCTATCCTACTTGTGGCAGGCAGCTTAGGCCTTGCCCAAAATCCGGGCTGGACACCTGTTGGTGGCCAAAGCTATACCATGATGGTCACCGCCAAAATAGAAGACCCGGACAATGCAGGAAGTTATTTAAACGATGTGAATGATCTAGTAGCTGCCTTTGTGGACACAGAAGTAAGGGGCGTAGCCTCACCTGATGTTGACGGATACATTTACCTTTCTGTTGGCTCCAACCTGAGTTCAGGCGAAGAAATCACTTTCAGGGCATACATTGAAATTGAAGACGAACAATACCCCCTTGAACTTTATGAAGAAGATGGTGTAACCCTGGTTGACCCCGTTATTTTTGAAAACAACGGACAACTTGGCACTTGGGGCGACGGCAACTTTTTCGTCTTCAAATTGGGTGATGACAACAATACCGTAACCATCGATATCAACAATGATGATTTCGGGTATGTTGTGGTTGGTGGCATAAACTATGAAGATGGAGAAACCTTGTCAATACCTGATGGTGAAGATGTTGAATTTACCGTTGTTCCCGAAAACGGATATCATATCACATCTGTCAGCTATCTGGAAGATGGGGCAGGTGCTGCTGTGGAAGTGTTTGATGAAGACGATCTGGAAGCAAACGGGAGTTTTATTTACACCCTTGAGGACATAACAACTGACTACACATTTTTTGCAGAATTTACACTGAACACCTATACCATAGAATTCCATGCAGGCAACAACGGGAGCTTATCAGGGCCAAACCCTCTTAATTTAGCGGTTCAGGTGACTGGTCAAAACTCACTTGTTTATGAAAATGTACCTCATGGCGCAATGTTTTTTACTGATTTTAGTGCTACCCATGACGTAACAGCTGTTGGAAACACCGGAGGTGCGCAAGATTATATGTTCAAAGTATGGAACGACGGTGAAACAACTGCCATCTATCCTGATTTTGAAGTAACAGGTGATATGAGTGTTACGGCCTTGTTTATGCCTGAAGGATGGCAACCCATGGAAGGCCTTAATTACACCATGACTGTAATTGCTAATTTGTATATTGACGATGTACTATCAATGAATGAGGATGACCTGGTGGCGGCTTTTGTTGGCAATCAATGCCGCGGAATTGGTTCGCCAGATGCAGATAATAACGGCCTTGTGTTTATTAGCATTGGCTCCAACCTGGCCTCGGGCGAGGAAGTTCGATTTGAGATATGGGACAGCGAAACAGGAAACGTTTGCCTTGGGGCACATACGATTGACTTCCTTAACAATTCTGTTGTAGGATCAATTGCCAATCCCTATGTCATCGAATGCGTAAACGACCTTTCCTTGACTTTTGTCAACGGTTATACCTGGTTCAGCACCAATATCAACCCGGGGACCATGGACCTCGAAAACTATTTTGATGATTTTGATCTGACTCCCGGTGACCGGATTATCGGACAATCGCAATTTGCCATTCGAGTTGCAGGCGCCCCTGATTTTTGGGTAGGCAGCCTTACCACCCTCGACCCCAGAAAAATGTACCGCATGT
>CAYTUA010000264.1:0-9005 GCA_964440855.1 uncultured Lentimicrobiaceae bacterium | reverse complement strand
GGCAAGCTGAGCTGGATTCCGCTGTATGCCTTTTTACTCATTGTTTTAATCCGGAAATACAAATGGCAAACCATTATGCTGTTGCTGGTTATATCCATCCTGATAACCTTGTCGGATCAATTGTCGGTGAAAGCTTTCAAGCTGGTTTTTGAGCGGCCACGCCCTTGCCACGAAGCTGATCTGCAAACCCTGATACACTTGCCTTCGGGGCGTTGTGGCGGTGCTTTTGGCTTTGTGTCGTCGCATGCGGCCAACAGCTTTGCCATGGCTGGCTTTGTGTATTTCCTGCTGCGCCACTGGTTCAGGCCCATCGGGTATATTGCATTCGGCTGGGCGGCCTTGGTGTCGTACAGCAGGATTTATCTCGGTGTGCATTATCCCGGCGATGTACTGTTTGGTGCCCTGTTGGGCTTTGTGGTAGCCTTTGTGGTGTACCAGGTTTTCAGGTTGGCCGACCAGCATATTTGCCGCACAAATTGCTGAAAGTTAAATCCTTGCTGAGAGTTTTTATATAAAAAGATGGTGTTTTTAGTCCTCATTCGATGGAAAAGATAAAAAACATGTAGAAGTGGCACAATGAAGACTGAATGCAATTGCTTTTACTTTTGCTCATCTGCTTCGTTGCGAAAGCTTTGAAATAGAGTATTATATCGGCGGCTTTCGACGCCCCACATCTGAGCTAAATTGAAAGTATGAATAATACAGGTTAAATTAAAAGTAAACGGGAAGATTTTGATCATTATACCAATAATTGGTATCTTTGTGCTAAATTTAACAGAGAGAGCAGATGAGTAAAAATACATCAGTATCACTTGGGAGTTATTTCGATGATTTTGTTCAAAGTCGATTATACACTGGCAGGTATAAAAATGTTAGTGAAGTTATTCGGGCAGGATTAAGATTATTGGAGGAAGAAGAGAATAAAGTTGTTGCCCTGAGAAATGCAATTCAGGAGGGTGTTGAAGGTGGAATTGCTCACGATTTTAATTCAAAATCACACTTGAAAGAATTGAAGGCCAAAAGAAAATAGAATGGCAAAATATTTTCTAACAAATAAAGCAGTAATAGATTTATCTGATATTTGGAATTACACTTTCGGTAAATGGTCTGAAAGACAAGCGGATAAGTACTATCAAATGTTAGTTGATAATTGTCAGTTTATTGCAGACAAGCCAAACACAGGTAGTAATTATGAGGCCGTATCAAACAGACTGTTTGGATATAAAACAGGACGTCACATCATCTTTTACAGAATAGAAAGCGAGAACGAGGTTTTGATAGTAAGAATTTTACACGAACAAATGGATTTACGAAATAGAATTAAGGAATAGCAAATCCAACCCATCAACGATGGTGTTGACAACTTTGGGAAACCTTTGATTGGTTTAAACAACAAAATCAAGTAACTTTGTTCATTAACTTTTGAACAAGAAAATGAAAGTAAAAGAGCCTTTATTTGACTACATAAGCCCGGAAACCAACTATAGAATTGAAAATGGTGACAGTTTGACCATCCTCAAGAAAGTTGAAGACGGCAAATTTGACCTCATTCTGACCTCACCTCCTTACAATGTTGGCAAATCTTATGAGACAAAGACAAGCATCGAAAAATACCTCGAAACACAAGAAGAAATCATATCTGAACTCGTGAGGACTCTTTCTGAAAAGGGGAACCTGTGCTGGCAGGTGGGTAATTATGTTGACAAAGGGGAAATATTTCCACTCGATATATTCTATTACCAAATTTTTAAAAAGTACGGATTAAAACTTCGCAACCGCATTGTGTGGCATTTTGGGCACGGACTTCACGCAAGTAACCGATTCAGTGGCCGCTACGAAACCATACTATGGTTCAGCAAGACAGACGATTACATTTTCAACCTTGATAACGTAAGAGTTCCTTCTAAATATCCAGGCAAACTGCATTTCAAAGGTCCAAAAAAAGGGCAACCATCAGGCAATCCATTGGGCAAAAACCCAAGTGATATTTGGGAAATTATTGAACAAGATTGGGACAAGGCCATGTGGGACATTCCGAATGTTAAATCAAACCATCCTGAAAAAACAGTTCATCCATGCCAATTTCCAATAGAACTTGTTGAGCGTTGTGTATTGGCCTTAACAAATGAAAATAGTTGGGTCCTTGACCCATTTTCTGGTGTTGGTTCCACAGTTTTAGGTGCCGTTAAAAATAGACGGAATGCAATGGGAATTGAAAAGGAGGAGGAATATTGCAGAATAGCAGACCAAAGAATTGAAGATTTGAAAGAAGGAAAACTGAAAATAAGGCCGATCAATAAACCTATCCATAAACCAACTGGTAAAGACAAGGTTGCCCAAATTCCAAAAGAATGGCTGGAACTTTCATTTGCCAACAGCAACCACAACATACACAAATGAGAATAGCACAAAAGTACTCGCATTTGAATGGTGAAGAGTATTTAATCGTTCATCATAAAAAGCTTTATAAAGAAATTAAAGATGTGATTGCCAGTATTGATGCGGATACATTTAGAACCAAGATAAGCAAGGAGAAACGGAAAATAGGAAATTTTCTACTATCACCTATTGACCTGAACAAGGCCTTCCACGATGCTTTTTACAAACGCAACTGGGAAGAAAGCAGGTACAATTATTACATAACGCTCAACCGTGAGCTGATGGAAAAAAGCGTGCCAATGCCTGCAAAAGAGCAAAAAGATTTTTTGATTGAAAATGGCGAAAAGGAACCAATTTATAGTTACAATCAAACTGACTTTGTGAAAGACAAAATTGCCGTTGAGGTTCAGTTTGGAAAGTATGCTTTTGTTGCATTTGACTTGTTCGTAAAACATATGTTGTTCTATTCAGGTGGAAAAATCAATCTTGGTATTGAAATATTGCCAACAAAGAAAATGCAGGCACAAATGAGCAGCGGAATTGCCTACTATGAAGGGGAAGTTTATAATGTGATGAGGCAAGGGCGAAACAGTCCGCCGGTTCCATTGTTGATTTTAGGAATAGAACCATAGCGTGAAGTTTTGAACCCCAATAAGCAATAATAGAAAGGTATCCATGCCGGTACACAAGCGGCTAACCATAACTTTAGTAATGCAACAGCTGCATTTGGTTGAATAAGCGCGAAGGGATTCCCTGAGATTTGGTTATTAAATTGCCAGATGGTGGTATGGGCGGTTGGGTTTTTAAATGATTTTTTCCTTAATTTACCGGCGAAACGATTAAGGATTATGAAGGTAGGCGAAGGATATAGAAAAGACGCAATGCATATATTCTCATGTTAACAGCAATTGTAAGACGACAAACAGAACACGCAAAATAATGGATTTGGAAAATATCATATATGCAAAGGATTTAAGTTTGAAAGAGTTTCTTGACAAGTTGATTTCAAAAGATTATGGGCGACTTTATCCGAATAATTGTTTCCCGACTGAAGAAATGATGAATGAATACTTAGGTTCAATTTCACAAAGAAATGATAATGAAATTCGTTCGATTTTGAGAAGGTTTCTAATTCATAATTGCACTTATGGTTCCGATGAGTTCTACGCAAAGAATTTGATTTCTAAGAAGTGTAGTGATACCTATTTTACATCGACATCTGTAAAACCTGAATATAATCGCCGACTTTTAACAAAATTTTTAACAAAAAGAGGGGAAGTTTGGGAAGGTTTGACATGGGTCTTAGACCTGCTACCGCATTTTCCAAATGAAGCAATAAAAGCAATTGACGCATATTTTTTAGCCAACTGCATGATGCTTCCCGACAATTGTTTAAATGCTTTAAGTGACAGTGCTACTATAATTCGAGCAAGATACATTAACTATGAACATCCTAAAGAGATATTTCTTAATTTAAATCCTGTTGATTTTGAGTATTTAATCGCTGCATTGTTTGGAAGTATGGATTATAAAACTTCTTTAACTAAGTTGAGTTATGATGGTGGTATTGACATAAATGCTGAAAAATCGGAATTGGGTCATAAGGAACGAATAATAATACAATGTAAGAGATACTCTAAACAAACAATAGGAGTATCAGACGTTAGAACACTTTTAGGCGTAGTTCATGACAGAAAAGTGACTAAAGGAATCTTAATTACGACGACTAAATTTTCACCAGAATCAAGAAAATTTGAGGTCAATAATCCAAATATTGAGCTGATTGACTTTTCAGGATTAATTAAACTGTTAAACACTCATTTAGGGACTTATTGGACTGAGAAACTCGATAAGATAATTAAGGAACAAAAATTAAATAGCAAAAGCCTTTAAAATCGTGTATAAAACATTGGAGTTTAAGTGGTTAAATCAAGTATTCTTCCGCGCATCGGCGTTTGTGTCGGAGGATAAGGACAAAGTCCGCAAACCCCAACGTTTCATACACGCAAACCGTTGGCGTTCATTGTAAAATGAAACTGCATACTTATACTGAAAGACAGAAAATAGCTTAATTTTGAAAAATAGTAACAGGGTAGTGAACATTTATTTATGAGTAATAGGAAAATATCCATTCGTTTCTTTGACGACCGCGAAGTACGAGCTACTTGGGATGAAGATAATGCCAAATGGTGGTTTTCGGTGTTGGATATAGTAGCCGTTCTTACCGACCAAAACGACTATACGAAAACGCGCAATTATTGGAAATACCTAAAAGCAAAGTTAAAGAAAGAAAACAGTCAAGTGGTTAGCGCTACTACCCAGTTGAAGTTTCTTGCTCCAGACGGTAAAAGACGTTTTGCTGATATGTTGGATTACAGCGGCATAATTGCATTGGGTAAGGAATTCCCCGGAAAAAAAGCAAATCGGTTTATTGAATGGTTTATTTACAGTGATGAGAGTATTGACGGGAAAAGTAAAACAAAAGCGTATGCTTTATTTGAAAGTTCGTTTATAGAAAACTTTGAAGTTGGGACAGCAAAAGGCTTGCAACAAATTCATGCATATTTGTTTGGAGGACTATATGATTTTGCTGGACAAATCAGACAAAAGAATATTTCAAAAGGTGGTTTTCAATTTGCTGTTTCACACTTTTTAGGCGATACACTAAAGCAAATAGAAGCAATGCCTGAGGATACATTTGACGAAATCGTAAATAAGTATATCGAAATGAACATTGCTCACCCTTTCATGGAAGGTAATGGTAGAAGCACTCGAATAAGGTTAGATTTGATGTTAAAAATGCGCCTCAAAAAATGCGTTGATTGGAGTAAAATAAGTAAACGAGACTATATGAATGCAATGATGCTAAGCCCAACAAAAAGTAATACTCTAAAGACTCTTCTGTATAATGCTCTTACTGACAAAATAAATGACCGTGAAATGTTTTTAAAAGGGATTGACTATTCCTATTACTATGAAGAAAATGATTAAAAAAACGAAACGTCAACAGTATATATAAAATATTGATAGTTAGGTGTTTAAGCGAAACATTCTACCCACACCAACTTTTGTAACGGCAAACAGGGAAGTCGTCCGCAAACCCCAATGTTTCATTCTGCTAAACATACCCCTCCCATCTCACTCATCCCCACCCAGCAGCAGCGCATTGAAAAGCAATTTATATGTGCCATGCATATTCGACCTGAATTGTGGGTTAAAGCCAAATAGAACCAGCTGTCCCTCACCTTTCTTTAGCCATATCATCGCTGCTTTTTTTGCCAGCAATTCTTCCTGCTTTGCATAGCCGCTCACCATCAGGTTTTTTTCCGTGTAGGAACCAATTATCCGTCGGTCCATATCAAAGTTGGGAATGCTTGTGGCAAAAACAACTGCCGCGCGTGAGAATACATGGGCCTTGGCAGGCATGCCATAGGTAAGTGGGTGGCCGTTTATCAGATCGACTTGCAGCAGGGAGCCGGGCACATTCAAGCCCTTTTTGCTTAAGTCAGGGGCCACATCCCTGAAAGGCAATCGGAATGATTCTTTTTCGCCTTTACCGTTATCGGCTTGCAGCATCCCTTCAAACAATTTGGTGGAGGCTTCCCAGCTGATGATTTTGCCACCCTTGTTGAGCCAGGCCATGATTTTTTCGAGGCCTTCTTTGCCCATGCCTTTGGTGTATGCAGGGGGATAATTGAAGATGTACAACTCATCTTCACTGCCGCCTTTTCCTTCCTGCAAAACCGTTTTGTTGCTGGATGGAAATAGCAATATGTCAATACCTTCAGGCACACCGGTTTTTAGTTCCTCCGGCCTGATAACGCGATAGGGAATGCCATACTGATCGAAAATATAGCGCGTCCAGCCTGCATCCATATCATGGAAATATGTTTCGACAAGGCCGATTTGGGGCAAGGCTATTTTCTTTCCCGGTATCATTGCCCTGATGGTCAAAGGCAAGGGCTCAACGCTAAGCTGAGACCATAAGTCGCCCATCTCTTTGCTGTTGGCAATTAAAAAATCACCCTTTTTTATTTGTACTTCGTTCAGGAATATATCCTCCGTTATGCGCTGCACGTCAACACCTTGTTGGAGGGCATAAAAGGCGGCTTTATAACTTTCGTTGTTGCTGGCCGGAAAAACCAATCCCCATGAGTCGGCAAAGATTTCTTCATTTACCGCAGGAATTTCTTCTAAAAGCTTCAACTTGTCGTCCATTCCTTTCACCAGGCTGTTGATTTCGATGCTTTCCACACCCATATGCAAAGGCAGTGACCAGCTTGCTATATCGTAGGGTCGCATCATTTCGCCACCGGGGCTGTAGTGCCTGATAGGAAACTCCTGCACTTCCATCATTTCCTTGATAAAGGCCCGGAAGGGCTGTGCCAGTGGGATGACCACATCACCTGTATGGTAAAGTTTTCCATCAATTTCGAGCTTTTCGTTCAGCGAATAAGTGGCTACGCCATGGTCGTGCATCAATTGGATCAGGGCATGCATGCTGCTGATGTCATGTTGCTTTTGGGGTAAAATATAGTAATATGGGGCTTGCGTTTGGCCAAGTTTTACCATCTTTTCCGTGAGGCTGGCGCGAAAACTTAAAATCTCGGCGCGGTGCATGGCTGCGGCATCCATCATGCCCCAAAGTGAGCTTATTTCGTAGTTGACAATATCGCTCAAATGCCACCAGCCTCCTGGCCAGGGCTCAGGCATATTGATGCTTTTTTTGTATTCGCTCAGTCCTTTGCCATACACCTGCAACTCTTGCGGTTCAACATAAACGGGTGTGGCATGGAAGGTGCTGGCTGCCTCGGTGAGCATGCTGATGGAGTTTTTCCACAAGGATGTTTCGGTGGGGCCCGGCCAGTACATATCGAACAAGTAATTCTGTGTTACCCCTTTCAGGCTGTCTGCTGTCATGCGTTGCATCATACGCGCCCCAAAAATACCGATCCAGTTCCACATGCCGGCATCTATATTTTCGGCAATGGGATCGGTCGGTGGCGGCACGAAATAGCGCACGCCTGCGGCCCCCATCTGGTGTTTTTCTACAGTTACCTGTGGAAACCAATGGTGGCTAAAAAGCTTTGATACGGCCTGGTTTTCAGGTTGGGTGAGCATGATAAAGTCGCGGTTGATATTGTGCCCCACATACTTATGATATACTCCCGGGAGTGAGGTTTTCTCGTTTTTGGTGCCCCGATATTTTCTGTAATGTTCCACAACCATATCCTGCCCGTCGGGATTGTGGCTGGGGACAATCATCAGGACGGTTTCGTCTAACCAGCGAAGTTTCTCGGCTTCCGTGGTGGTTGCCAGCTCGTAGGCAATTAGTGGGACAGATTGCGAAGGGCCCACTTCGTTGGAGTGCATCGACATGGTGGCAGCAACAAATACCTTGCCCCTGGCAATGATATCTGCCTTTTCGTAAACGCTTAAGCCAGTTTCCAAAGCCAGTCGGCGGTTTATTTCTTTCAATTCATCCAAACGTGAGAGGTTGTCGGCAGAAGAAATGGCCAGTACGTAAATGGGCTGACCAAGTGATGAGGTTCCTATTTCTACCATTTTTAAACGGTTAGATTGGGACTCAAGTAGCTTCAAATAGTCAATAAGCTGTTTGTAATCAATAAGTTTATAATCATCGCCAGGCTCAAATCCAAAAAAGACTTTTGGGGTTTCGATGGCTTGTGCAGTGATCTTTGCTGGAAAAAAGGCAATCGCCATCATCACAGCAATGGTGTAAATAGGATTTTTGATGCTCATAAATACAGGAATATTGAATTAGACAAGGCTGCTTATCCAACAGCAAAACAGGCCCCAAATGTAAGGTGTTTTTATAAAAAGCAAAACATGAAATCCCAATCTGTAGATTGAAGGCTTAAGTAAGTGCCATGATAACAATGGGAACAGTGGCCAACATGGAAACTAAACTATAAATCAAAAGCACAGTCAGCAGGCGTAAAAGCACTGAATACCAGCGCAATTTATACAATCTCAAAGCACCGACATAAAAGTAGATCAAAAGCAGGAAGAAAAAGCCGTTCGAAAGATAATTGGCGATGGCCGGCAGATAGAGCCCTGAAATCAACACCAGGGCATAGGCCATAAATACAATGGTGTGGTGGCTGGTGGCCAGCACAAAATGGGCAAAATAATAGCGGTGCGATTTCCTAAATAACAGCCAGAGTAAAAAACCATAAAATGGCATTAATATAAAAAAAGACCACGACAGGTATTTGAAGAAGCGGGCAAGATATACTTCAGGATTTTTGGCTATTTCCTTGATATCAAGCTTATCCTCTCCAATTTTCAAATTCAGGTTAATGGGTTTCTTTGGAGCAACTACCCTAACTGAATCCGGGGCAGCTTTTTCCATGATTTCGGTGAAGGTGTCAAGATCTTCGGGGCTTACCTTGCCTTCGAGGTATTTACTCATATAAACAACATCAGGGATGGAGTCGTTGGGCCCTTCATTAAGTAAGGATTTGGCAATCAATTCCTTGTTTTGTATTACTGAACGATTTGTTGTAAAGCCCAACAACAGAAAAAACACAAAACTGACGAAAACATACAAACGGAAAGGGGGCATATAGCGCCGGCGTTTGCCATGCACATAATCTGTTTCA
>CAYTUA010000263.1:0-4129 GCA_964440855.1 uncultured Lentimicrobiaceae bacterium | reverse complement strand
GGCACCAGATTTCAAACTCGTAAAAAATGACTTGAGTACACTTAATCTTGCCGATTTGAAAGGCAAAAAAGTTGTCCTCAACATCTTTCCCAGTCTCGACACAGATGTGTGTGCTGCTTCGGTAAGGCAGTTTAATACAAAAGCCAGTAATTTGAAAAATACTGTAGTTGTTTGCGTTTCCAGGGACCTGCCCTTCGCGATGAAACGTTTTTGTACTACTGAAGGACTTGAAAACGTGCTTACTGCTTCCGATTTTCGCGAAGGTAGCTTCGGCGAAGCGTATGGCTTGACAATTGTAGATGGCCCCCTGGCAGGCCTGCACTCACGAGCTGTGGTGATACTTGACGAATCAGGAAAAGTGATCTATACCGAGCAAGTTCCTGAAATAGTACAAGAGCCTGATTATGAGTCAGCTTATAAAGCTATTGAAGCCTAATAACCAGGCTTTTTTTAAAAAGCCTTTAGCGTACAAAAAGCTTGTGTGCGTCCGTTTTTCCAACGCTGCTTAAATTTATGATATACAGCCTGTTGATGTCAAGACCATGCACAATGATCGGGTTGCTTTTTCTTGCTTTTTCAAAAAGAATCAGCCTGCCTGTCAGGTCATAAATAGCTATATTAAGTGATGTCAGCTCCGGATTTTCTACATATAAAACACCATTGATGGCATAAAGCCTGGAGGCTAAGTTGTTTATCTGTTGCAGCAATGTGGGTATGGTAACACTGAGCACCACTGGAATTTCAATAAGCGGCTGTTCATAATCATTTGTTTCGATATGGAGGGTGGCCTCATAAGTGCCAACTTCCATATTCTTTGCGTTAAAAACAATAGGGATTTCAACTGTTTGATTGGCCTCCAGCAAATTTTCGGACCAATCTACAAAAAGCCATTCAGCTATGCCATCGTCAAAACGGAAGATATTTCCCGAAGGTTTGGACCACCACAAATCGGTGCCATCATGTGTTAGCGCATAGCTAAGAGGCCCTGCAACACTGAATTCATCAATCAGCGAAAAGGTGTTTTCGTCCAGTTTCAATCTCAAAACCTTGTTGCCTGCATTGGCCCACAATTTTCCTCCCTTGTGTGCGTCCACCCAACAAAGCTGTGTGATATTGCTCGTGACACCCTGCATATTCAAGGTTTCAACAATATTTCCTTCATGGTCAAAACGATAAACAAGCGGATTGGGTTGAACTATTTTGTTGGCCAAAAAGTAGTTGCCGTCCCATGCCAGCGTGTAAGCTTCAGCAGAAAGCAATTCAATCTGCTGATCGCTGAAAGAACCGTCCTGGTTGTAGCCATACAAAATACCCGATGAACTTCCTACCCAAAGCAAGCTGCCATCAAAGGTCATGCTGATAGCTTGGTTGTGAATATCATACGATTGTACAATTTCCTGGTTTATGGTATCATATGTATATAATTTACCACCCCATGAACACATAAACAGCTGGCCATTGGCCCATGCCATGCTGGTTACGTCTTGCGGAACATTTGCGTATTCACCTAGTAAATCACCCATCTGCCCATATTGTGCCCGTTGGCCCGTTTCTTCAAGATAGTTCCAGTCAATGCTATAACGCAACCAACTATCTCCGGTATTTTCCAGATTCATGGTATAGGTGGTTTGGGTGTTTGTTTCCATACTCAAGGTGATCTCCTCCTCTTCAATGCCAGCGACAGGCGTTCCAACGATGATAAAATTGCTCTTTTCAGAAAACCCTTCTCCAAATTCATTGCTGGCAGTTAAGGAAACAGTATAGATGCCATTTTCAGGGTACATCACCTCAGGATGCTGGTCTGATGATGTCTCCGGCTCACCACCCGGAAAACTCCAGGCCCAGGAAGTGGGCAAATTGGTTGACTGGTCAGTAAATTGAATAGTTTCACCAGCAGGAACAGTTGTTGCATCAGCGATGAAGTCAGCATCAATTTCGGTTCCCATCAATATATCGAATGAAATGGTTTCGCCAATGGCCGAAATATTGAAAATATTTAATCCGCCGGGGCTTCCATTTTGCAGGAAACTGCTTGGATTCGTTTCATCATTGATGGCTGTGCGGTTGGCATTCAGCGAGTAGTTTGCCTGGTTGATGCTGCCATTGGAAGTAGGGGTACCATTGGGCCTGTATATATAAACCTCATCCGGCGGTCCGCTGGCATTGCCATTGCCGGCAGCAGGGTTAATGCGGTAAACCAGCAGACCATCTCCAGGCAGGGTGGACTCATACAGACCTTCCCTTTTGCGGTATTCCACTACAAAATATTGTGATGCATGATTGGGGGAAGCTATTTTATACACATTATTCTCCGGTGATGTGATGGGATTGAGTGTATATGTTCCACCAACAGTTATCTCCGGCAATTCAGATATCCAGTTCTGGTTGGCATACTTATACTTCATAAAGGCACCCATATGTCCAAACCCGCTTTGCATCAAGTCCCAAGGGCCAACCGGTGAAAAGCCTGTTGAAGTGTAATGGTACAAATCAGGTGCCCCCAACACATGAAACATTTCGTGACAGAGTGTTTGCGTATTGTTTTGGTTTTCAGGTTGAAAAGTATAATCATACACCTGCTTGCCGTGGATATATACATTAAAAGAATACAACACCCAGCGATGTGCCCACAACAGGTCGGCCCAATTGCCGGAATTTCCCCGGATGATAAAGCAAACATTGTCCACAAGCCCATCGCCGTCCCCATCAATAACCATATCTACAGGCACTTCGTCCTCAATAAAATTGATGGCATTCATCAGCAAAGTATGCTCCCGCAAACGTCTTTGTGTATCATTCTGATAACCATTGGGATTGTTCACAGCATGATAGGGCAAATAATAGGAACGTGGATATTGATCAACGTAGGAAAGATTTGATGATAAATCAGTTATGGGATAATGATGGCTGTCGATCAACAATTGTTCGTAGGACACTTCGTAGAAATAATTCTTCATCGAAATACCGTCCGGGTTGTTGAAGCGACTGTCGTAAACAGTTCGAGGAACCGTAAACTCTGTTTGATCGCTGAAACGGATATACACCACCAGGTTGTTCAAGGTACCGCTATGTGGTGCCCTTACCGAGCGGTCGATTCCATCCCAGTATGCATCACGTTTGCTTAGATAGGCAATCTTCGGAATTTTCAACCAGGGCTCCAGGCCCTCGTTTGCCGGATCAATTGACCCCACACGAAAAGCTCCTGCAACAAGTGTTTCACCGGTCAGTTCTGCATAATAATAATTTCCATCTTCTCCGGCAATCATCGTAAATCCGTTGGCATCATGAAGCCAGTTGAAATACTCGTCACCTCTTGCAAAACAGGAAATCTCCGTACCATCTGCTTCGGTAACTGAAACCGGTATGGCATCAAACCAGGCTGCGTAAAGCCCTGTCCCTAAAACAGAAAACACAAATGCCAGGCAAAAGGAGAATATTCTAATCCTCAATAAATGATGTAAAGTTCTTTTCATGCTTTTTGAATTTACGATTAATCAATAGTGCGTAAAAATACGGCTTTTCCAAAAACTGAAACATAGTTATTATGTATTATAACTGAGCCTTTGTTGCGTTGTAAGGAAATAGAATTCTAAAGGGATTTTCATGCCGTGAGGATCTGGCTATTGAAACCCTCAAACGGGCAGTTTGGGAATAGATTCAGGCGGCGCAGTTTGGAAAACAGACTAAAAAGGGTATTTTAAAATGATTAGCAGCACTAAGCACTTGGCTGTAATCTTTCCTCAACCTGACTTTAAGGTATTTCAAATAGTTACGTGTTTTGGTATAGTCGTACTGGTCGGTAGGCTCATAGTTCCTCTGATTTATAAAATTTATCCTGTTCCCAGTTTTCGGGATTGGTCTTTATAAAATTAACAATGCGATGGTATTCGGTATCGTTTCGAATAATACGATCATGGAAACGTGATTGCCATTGAAAATTAAAACCCAAACGGTGGGCGTGTTTTGATACCGCCGATTTGTAGGAACCAATAATTGAGGATATCGAATTTTTACCAATGTTTTGAAATCGTTGTTGCCCAATGGTTTTTGATTTTTCGATTGAATGGTTTGATGGCAGGGGTGTCGGGGATGGCGGGGATGGCAGAGACAGGGCATGCCCTGTCTCTAC
>CAYTUA010000262.1:0-28333 GCA_964440855.1 uncultured Lentimicrobiaceae bacterium | reverse complement strand
TTTTTTTGCTTTTTGCAAGTGCTTTTACTTCAACTCATCTGCTTCGTTGCGAAAGCCTTGAAATAGAATACTATATCGGCGGCTTTCGACGCCTCGCATCTGAGCTAAATTAAAAGCATGAATAATACAAGGTTAATAGATTGGCGAAGCCTTTCCAAAAATTTAGTTTTGGAAATATGTGAATGATGTAAAACATTTCTTGAATTATATAACATATTCCTGCCTATAACACTTGAACTTTGCCCCGTAAAATAGTTTACAACTGTTCCACCAGAAGTGGAAGAATAAATATCAAATTAAAATGCTTAAAACAAGAAGAATAGGACAAATTCTAATCCTGATGGTGATCGCTGTTTTATTACTGCCTGCCGCTGGTTGTAAAAAGGATGATGACCCGGCACTGGAAACCGAGTATGATCTGCAAACAAAAGACGTTCTCGGCGTAAACGGAACAGTCACCTTTGTTGAGACAAGTAAATCTACAATGACCATTGAAATAAAATTGAATGGCACTATATCAGGAAGTCATCCGGCAGAGCTGTCAATGAATTCAATGGTGGAGGGCGGAGCTACAGTGGTAAGCCTCAATCCGGTGGATGTTAATGGCAATAGCTCAACACTGGTTACTACCCACACTTATGAGGAGTTAAATGCCTTTGATGGCTTCATCAAGGTGATGAAAAGCAGCAGCGAACGCGATATAATTCTTGCCCAGGGCGATATTGGCGGAAACATCCTGACAAGCAACGATACAAACTATGCCCTCAATACAGTGGATGAGTACCAGGTTTCCGGTACGGCACTGTTCCAGGAAAGGGTAAACGGGAATACACTTGTCACGATTTCACTCAATGGAACCATTGCCGGGCAAACCTATCCGGCAAGTATTAATCTGAGCTCCACCTCAACGATAGGCGGCGGCCCGGTAACAAAGCTTTTAAGCGCTGTTAATGGTACTACAGGTAAAAGCTACACCAACATTCGCAGTCTTGATGCTGGCCTTGCCATCACCTACGAGAATTGGCTGGTTTACAATGGCTACATAAACATTTATCAAACATCAATTGCTTTTGACAACATCATTTGCCAGGGCGATATAGGCTCAAACTAAATCATTATTCCCCCGGAATAAGTTTAAGATAAACAACAATTTACCCGACCTCAAAAATCCTTAAAAGGATTGGCGAGGACGGGGTATTTTTATTTCAAAAATTTCCAGATATAAAAATTACAAATCATGAAATTCAGAATAAGTGCTTTGAAAGAAAAAAGCTTTGCACCTCATGCTGCAGCTGTGATATATATAACTTTTTCCATGGCTTGTGTAACACAAAATGAAATAGATTTACCCACCTTTGCAAGGAATTGGGCTGAATAATCAGGCCGACAAGTTGCATGGCTTCAATTGCTTGATGCTAAACTATATGAGATAACTGTTGTGCGGCCATCCAAAAAAAAGCATTGATAGCTGATGCGAGGAAAGAGCAAGAGTTCAAAATAATTCTTATGCTTCTGCAGTTAGGTAAATTGGTTTTGGAACGAAACAGATTGTTTGAGCCTCATTGCAAGCTTATTGTATGAAAAAGGAGCATAAAATATTAAGGAAGACATTGAAAGTGATCATGTGGGTGGTCATTGCCTTGGTGTTTTTGTTCATTGTTGTTGCTGTCCTTATTCAGATTCCGGCCATTCAGAACAAGATCACAGGCTATGCCATTGCATTGGTAAGTGATAAAACCCAAACAAGAATTGAAATAGATAAAGTGGGCATCTCCTTTCCCAAATCAGTTTTCCTAAAGGGCATTTATCTAGAAGATATCAATAAGGATACCCTTATTTATGCCGGCGAAATAAAAGTGAACATAGCCCTCAGAGACCTGCTGCGAAACAAGATTAATGTGAATGCAATTTCCCTGAATGATGTCGTTCTCAACCTTAATCGAACCGAAGCAGACTCGCTTTTCAACTTTAATTTCCTGATCACTGCCTTTGCTGATACAGCAGGGCCATCAGTAAATGAACCTTCAGCCGATGAGGAACAAAAAAGCAAATGGACCATCAAGCTTGGCAAGCTCAATATGCAGAACATCCGCATTCGCTTTGATGATGCCTATGGAGGCGCGGATATTTTTGTCGATTTAGAGCGGCTAAGGATAAAAATGGACCATCTGGACCTGGCACATTCTATCTACGACATCGATGAATTTTTACTTGATGGATTAACTGCCAATGTGGGGATGGGTAATTCAGCTGCACCAAAATCTGAAACACAGTCCAGTGTTCCGTTAAAGATTTCTGCAAGGAAACTTCAAATCAAAAACACACAGCTACATTACGGAGATTCGGTTGTAAAGCAGTCAGTTGTGGCTTTTGTTAGCTTACTTGAGCTTAAAGATGCAGCATTTGACCTGGAAGCACAGCAGCTGTCATCAGCCAGGCTTCACCTGGCTAAAAGCGATGTCAGCTATACAGCTGTCAAAAAGGATGTGCCGGATATTGCAACGGAGATAAATGGCCAATCCACTTCAGCAGGCAGTGGATGGGAAGTATCGGTTCAACAGATTGATTTGGAAGACAATGTGGTCGCGTACAACATTGATAACACCCCGGTAATAAAAAATGCCTTTGATGCAAACCATTTGCGTTTTAAAGATGTTGTGCTCAAGGCCACAGACCTTCATTATTCAGCTGCCCGCACCGCTGTAAAGATAAAGGGGCTTAGCGCAATCGACCAGAACAATTTCGAAATCAAACATTTCGAAACCGAATTCAATATGGACCAGCAATCCATAATACTTAAAAAACTCAGCCTCGCAACGGCCGGTTCTGATATTAATGCTGATTTAGGGATTCAGTTTTCTTCCCTTGCCTCCTTGAAGGATTCACTGCAATATATGATGCTGAACCTTGATTTACGAAAGGTATTGGTTAGAAATGATGATATTGTGTATTTCAGTCAGGCATTGGGCCGGCAGCCTTTTTTCAGGAACGGTAAGAATGTGACAAGCCTGTCGGGAAACATAACCGGTGCTGTGAATAATTTGCAGGCCAAAAACCTTGACATCAAAACGGGACGAAATACATATTTGAAAACCAGTGGGGTCATCAAAGGTTTGCCCGACGCGCAGACTGCATTCTATGATTTTCCCAAGCTAAGCATTACAACCAGTAAAAACGACATGGCGATGATGGCTGGCCCATCCATACCAGAAAATATTGAAATTCCTGAAAAACTTGAAGCGCTGATCTCCTTCACGGGCCATCTCAAATCCTTCGATTCAAAAGTGGACCTGCACAGCAGTTTTGGATCGGTTCAGCTCGCTGCGAATATTGATAAACAGGAAAACTTTGCTGCCACACTGTTCACAGAGAATTTCGATATGGGCAGCCTGTTGAAGGATACCCTTATGTTTGGCCCTGTTTCATTAACAGCCGAAGCCACCGGCCAAGGCCTGGATTTGGAAACGGTGCTTGCTGAGGTAAAGGCTGATGCAAGCCAAATTTACCTGAACCAATACAACTATCAAAACCTGAGTTTAGCTGGCACCGTCATCGGGCGCGAATTCAGCGGTAAAATTGAATTGAATGATGAGTATGCCATGTTCACTTTTGACGGACTGGTGGGTTTAAACCCGGGACTGGAATTCTATCAGTTTCAAATGAACCTGCAAGGGGCTGACCTTCAAAAACTAAATATTACAAAGGATGACATCAGAATTGGTATGGCGGTGACGGCCAACCTGGAGGGTGGAACCGTTGATAAACTATACGGTACAGTTGGAATTTCCAATCTGACTGTAATAAAAGATGAAAAAGAATATGTGCTTGACTCACTGTTTTTTGCCTCGATAAACGAACCAAACAAAAGCGAGTTCGACTTCAAGAGCACCATTGTTGGCGTGAAATACGCCGGCAATATTTCACCTGTTGCTGTTTCAAGTGAAATCAACACTTTCATAAATAGTTATTTCCCATTTTCCGACAGCTTAAAAGCAAACAGGTTTAGCAATCCCTCGGATTTTACTTTTGAGATACAATTGCACAACCATCCCATTCTTTCAGAGGTGCTTTTGCCGCAGCTAACAGACTTTAATCCGGGACTTATTAAGGGTAGTTTTGACAGTGAGAGCAGTACTTTGACATTAAATGCAATCATGCATTCGATTGTTTTTGGCTCCACCCAAATAAAAGACCTTGTTATTGATGTAAACTCCAATCCCAATGAAATAAACTATCAGGTATCCAGCACGGAGGTCTCAAATGCACAGATTAAACTGGACAATGTGATGCTTGAAGGTAGGCTGGCCAACAATACCTTGTTCGCCGAACTCGCGTCAATGGATGAAAACAAGGGGAAAATGTTTGCATTGAAAGCATCTATGACGAAGGAGCAGGAGCACTTCAGGATTGCATTTGGCCCTGACGAAACGTACCTGATGTATAAGCCCTGGAGTATTGCAGCTGATAATTACATTGCATTTGGCAAGCAAGGTGTTCTTTTTCATAATATGTTTTTGAAAAATGAGGCGAGCCAGATCAATATTGCATCCGTCAATAGCCAGTTTGATGATGATTTGAATATAGAGATTGTAAACTTCAAACTGGAGGATATTTCCCGGATCATCGAAAAGGATACGAACCTGGCCCAGGGAATTGTGAACGCTGAAATATTAATGGAAAAAGTGGATGAGGCTTCTGCCATCACAGCTAATTTGACCATCGACGACTTGTATGTGCACAATGTTCCGATAGGAAATCTTAAGCTAAATGCTGAAAATCAAACTCCCGGAAAATATGATGTGGAGCTGGATTTGTCAGGTAGTATTAATAAGCTTACTGCCACCGGAAATATCATCACTGGCAATGACAAAACGATGGTTGACATAAAGACTGATATCCAGGCACTCTCAATGGAAACAATTGAAGCTTTTTCGATGGGTCAAATAACAGAAGCTTCCGGCAAATTGTCGGGCGACTTGCTTGTACAGGGTGAGTTGGGTGCGCCGGAAATAGCAGGCGAATTGATCTTCAGCGATGCCTTTTTGAAGCCTGCCGTGCTTAACACCAGATTGGGGTTGAAGCAAGAAAAAATTCAGTTTACAGCTGATGGCATCAAATTCAATTCGTTCACAATCACTGATCCGGATAATAATTCAGCTGTTGTCAATGGCTCGGTTGCAATGAAAGCGTTTAAGGATTTGGTTTTTGCCTTGAGCATAAACTCATCAAACTTTTTGCTTATGAATACCGATGCAAAGGACAACGAAAACTATTATGGTAAAATGATTATTGACAGCGATATAGATATAAGGGGGCCCATGAGCCTTCCTGTTGTGACAGCCAATATCAAGGTGAAAAATGGCTCAAACTTTACCTTTGCAGTACCGGAGAGCAAGTTAACAGCCGACAGGGGCGAGGGCGTGGTAGAATTTGTAAGGCCTGATAGCCTGAATCCCATCCTTTACAGAAAGGGTGATGGACAATCGCAGCAAACTGGGTTCTCAGGTTTTGAACTTTCCTCGATTATTGAAATTGACAAAAAAGCAACCTTACGCCTTTTAATGGATCCGGCATCTACGGACTCACTGGTCGTAAGGGGTGAGGCTGCCCTTAGTTTTTCGATGGACCGGAGTGGCAAAATGAGCCTTACCGGCGCTTATCATCTTGATGAAGGCAGCTACCTTATTTCGTTGGAATCGATTGTGAAAAAGGAATTTGAAATATTACCGGGCAGTTCTATTGTTTGGAATGGCGACCCATTGGATGCCACAATTGATCTTAACGCAAGGTATTCTGTAATGGCCGCACCTTACGATCTCATGGCTGCCCAAATGCAGGGTATGACCGCTATGGAAAGCGGTAGCTATAAACAGCGATTCCCGTTTTGGGTATTGCTGAAATTGCGGGGCGAAATCTTGCAACCTGAAATCAGCTTCGAAATACAATTGCCACCGGAGGAAAAGGGCATATTGGGTGGTGCAGTGGATCAAAAACTGAATATGTTAAACAGCGATTTATCGGCCTTAAACAAACAGGTTTTTGCCTTGCTGGTGTTGAATCGGTTCATACAGGAAAACCCATTGCAAACTGAGTCGGGGGGTACCTCCACTTTTGTGCGCTCCTCGGTGGGGAGCTTGTTATCGGCACAGCTGAATAAATGGAGCTCACAAGTTATGCCGGGATTTGAATTAAATTTTGATATACAATCCTATGACGATTATCAATCAGGGCAGGCCGAAGGCAGAACGCAGGTGGAAATCGGTATTAAGAAACAACTATTTAATGAACGGCTCTCAGTCAAGGTTGGCGGTGCCATTGATGTTGAAGGTGAACAGGCAAAACACAACAATGCCAACGATATTACAAGTGATTTGGAGATTGAATACAAATTGACCGAAGATGGCCGCTACAGGCTTAAAGGGTTCAGGCGCAATCAATATGAAGGTGCTATTGATGGCCAACTGGTTGAAACAGGGATTGGGATTGTATTTGTGCGGAACTTCAATAAGTGGCGCGAATTATTTAGAAAACAGCAGGTTGAGCAGGAAAAACTGAAAAATAACAAGGAATAGCCATGTGTCAATTGATTAACAAAAAATATTATCTGATACTTATCTCCCTGTTGCTCACAGCATGCACCGGACTTAGGAATTTGCCCCCCGGTGAAAAACTTTATACCGGTGCTGATGTTGAACTGGAACAAGCAGATAGGCTTGATAAAAAGAAGAAGCGATTTATTAAAAGTACAGCTGAAAACGCAGTGCGTCCCGAACCCAATAAAAGTTATCTGGGTATGCGCCCGCAACTGTGGTTGTACAATATGGCAGGCGAGGCCCCTAAAGGTAAAATTGGTAAATGGCTGAAAAAAACAGGTACCGCCCCGGTATTTTTTAGCAGTGTGAAACCTTCAGTTACGAGCAGCGTTATCGATGCTTCCTTGTTCAATATTGGAATTTTTAATGCTCATACAGGCTTCGAGATAATTGATAAAGAACGCACTTCGAAGCTGATTTATACAAGCCATATTCACAAACCCTATACGATTAGTGCATACAACTATGCAATTGCACATGACAGCCTGAGTGTTACCATTGTAAAGGAAGAGGAGGATTCGTTCATCATCCCTGGTAAGGACTACAACCTCAATATGTTAAAAAACGAAAGGGAACGCATGGATGCGTTGTTGAAGGATAAGGGGTACTTCTACTTCAACCCTGACTACCTCCTTTTCAAGGCCGATACCTCTGCTACTGATCAAACAGTTTCGTTAACAATACATTTGAAAGACAGTCTGGACGAAAATGCACTCACAGCCTATCGCATCAACCAAGTGACAATTGATCAGGATTTTTCATTGAATGCAGATACCACAACCAACAATGAATTTGGTTTTAACTTTCAGAATGCCATATTCCGTGGCGAAGAATCAGCCATGAACATCAAGCCGCGCATGCTGCTGCAGTCGGTATTTTTGAGGAAAGGGGAACTCTATTCCAGGCGCAACCACACGATCACCCTCAATCGATTGATGTCGTTGGGGAATTTTAAATTCGTCCAGGTTAAGTTTTCTGACAGTGATACGACGGCCCCGGATTACCTGGATGTTGAAATTTTGTTGACCACCATGCCCAACCGATCGTTCAGGGCTTCGCTCGACATTGTATCAAAATCAAATAATTTTGCGGGCCCCCACTTGAATTTGAGTTTGCTTAACCGAAACACCTTCAGATCGGCTGAACTGCTAAAACTGAGCCTGGCCGGATCATTTGAGGCACAATTGGGTGGGGGCGAAAGGTTGTACTCTTATTCTATAGGGCCTGGTCTTGAGCTTATTATACCGCGTTTTGTCTTGCCATTCAACATAAAACAAAACCAAAGCTTATATGTCCCTAAAACGAGCATTTCCCTTTCGTACAACTTTATGAGCAGGATTGAATACTTTGATATGCATACGTTCAAATTCAGTTTTGGCTACCGCTGGAAGGAAAACATCCGCAAAGAGCACGAGTTTAACCCCATAAGCCTGAGTTTTGCTTCAATCAGTAAGCAATCAGATGTGTTCAGGGAATTGCTCGAATCCAATCCTTACCTCAAGGTGAGTTATGAAGAGCAGTTTATTGCAGGTTGGAATTACACCTTTACTTACAATGAGCAGGTGATGCCACTTAAAAGAATGCAGTATCTAATGATCGGTACAGCCGAAACGGCCGGAAACCTGTTTTCGTTGGGAAAAATAATTGCCGGAGAGCAACCATCGCCCGAAGATCCCTCAAAAGTAATTGGCAATGTGTATTCACAATTTGCCAAATTGAGCGTGGACGGGCGTGGCTTTTACAGGACAGGAGGGAGCAACAAGTTGGCTATGAGAATTTTTGCAGGGGCAGGCCTGCCATATGGCAACTCAGATGTTTTGCCATATACCAAGCAGTTTTTCAGTGGTGGCTCAACAAGCATACGCGCCTTTCAAATCAATTCTGTGGGGCCGGGCACCTATTTTCAGGATGGTGGCAGCACAGGCTTCCTTCAGCTGGGAGGTGAAATCAAGCTGGAAGCCAATGCCGAATACCGCTTTACGATTTATAATATATTCAAAGGGGCCTTGTTTGTTGACGCCGGAAATGTATGGTTGCACAAATCAAACCCTTCGACAGCCGGCGGCGAGTTTAAGTTTTCTACCTTCTATAAGGAATTGGGAGTTGGTGCAGGTTTTGGTGTGCGGCTTGATATTTCATTCTTCCTGCTGCGCTTCGACCTGGCCATGCCTTTGCGAAAACCATGGCTTGCAGATGGCGACCGCTGGGTATTTGATCAGATACAGTTTGGCCACCCCGACTGGCGCCGCGACAACCTGGTGTTGAATGTGGCCATAGGGTATCCTTTTTAGGGGGGTGGTTTGGGGTTGTCAAACGTTTCTATTCTTCAATCAACGTCAAACTTCATTTAGCGTATCGTTCCTGAGAATCATTCGCGCCTATCTGATAGGTGTAGTTTCCTTTTTCAAGAGGTATTTCTCCCACGTAATCTATTGGCTGTAATGTATATATATTTCCATTTATTTCTAATTCCACAAAAGCATAACGATAAGCCTTTTCAAACACCTGATAGGCTGTATGCTTTCCGGAATGCAGGCTACCAAAATTTACATTGTCAGTTGATGTGTTAACAACAATATGTTGAAAATCATACTGGCTAACATTCGACAATCGAATTTTCAGGGCAGATGGATCGTCCCCATCATCTTTTGAACAAGCAATCATTGCAGCCATTGAAATAATGAAAATCAGTATTTTCTTAAGATGCAATAAACGAATGTGCATTGTTGGTAGTTCGTTATTTTATTTTCGTTATTAGATTTTCAATTCTACTTTTCAAGTCTGAATTTATACTTACTAATGATTCTTTCTCTTCTGTCATTTTAATAAGTTCATTTCCAATTAAAACAAGTTCTGCCATTATAGTTCCTTCAGTTGGCGACCATGTAATTCCTGTTTTTTGTCCGTGGTCATTAATTGAGAAATAATAAGTTACTCCATCTAATCCAACATAGTCCTTCTCAATAAACGCGGTTTTGTTAATGACAATTCTGTAAAGTTCTTTTATTAATTCTACAGATTCTTTAGACATTTCTTTTTCCCTTTTGATCACTTTGATTTTCTCTTTGTTATCAGAATACCATATGCTCTTGTTTCCAATATGATATGAGATAAAGTATTTTTTTGTGTCATGATCCTGTCTGATATTTAAAACATTCTCTGGGCTAAATGATGGCATAACTAAAAATCTAAATTCTGGATTATCATCGAGGCCTTTGAATAGGATATTTCGAACTTGAGAATAATATTCAAACTGGCAGTCCAAAATATTAAAAACGCTATTTGCAGGTTCCAAATGGTCTGACTGTGCAACGATTTTTGTTCCACTAAAAATTGCTGCAAATATGAAAATCAATGTTAATATTCTATTCATTGTTTTGTTCTTATAATGACTGCCACCGAGCATATACCCGCAATATATCGTCTATTTCCACTTTATGTCTATCCTCCATCTTCACACGTTTTATTCTTTTCAACGCGTAAAGTTAAAAAAACCTTCAATAGCCAAACCATCATCTATTCCTGACATTGTAAAAACAAGCAGGCTTGCGTTGGCCCGGCTTGGCCGACAGGAATGGGTTAAAGCGTATTTGTTGTGTTAGTTTTTAGTTTATTTCATTGATAATTATTGATAGCCCAACTTTTAGAATGTCATGGATATAGGAATTTAAGTTTTCCTTGGTTCTTATTCCTAAATCTTGCTCCAAAGAAATTGTAAACGGCGCAATATTTATTGGGATTAGTTTCTTGTCCTCCTCCCCTTGAAATTTTTCTGTAAACTCCAAAAATGCTCCAACTGCAATCACATCGTCTTCATATCCATAATGGTGAACTGTAATAACCAGATTGTAACTGCTATTTGTCGAAAGATTAAAATATACGCCAAACCATCCTCTTGGTAGATTTCTATTAAAGAAATAGTTGTGAACAGAGGCATACTCTGTAATTTGATGTGTGTGCCAATAGTATTTATCTTGGTCATCAGGTTTAATACTTGTAACTCCTGTCCATGCTTTTTCAATAGGTATCAATTCTCTCAACTCTGCTTTGACTTCTCCTAATATTTCATAAATAAAGTCAAAAATCTTGTTTCTGTTATCACATAATTCTTTCTCTCGTTTTATTTTTTGTCTTGAAGTCGCCTGTTCAACCTTCTTATTGAAAACATTCGCTAAGTCTGACAAGCTATTGTATGTTTTTACCGTTTTGAAGTTGAGTGCGTTTTCAATACTTCTTTTTTGTTCAATTGAAAAGAATGAAACTAATTCTTGGGGTTCATTATCATCCGCCAATTCAAGTGATTTAATATACGCAGGTTTATCTTCTCTCTTTACAGTGAATGGTAGTAAACCGTCTTTTATTAGAATTAGGCTTGCTAATAGCCTTGCTATCCTTCCATTTCCATCTTGAAAAGGGTGAATTTGTGTGAACGCATGGTGTACCCAAGCAGATAGTATAATTGGATTCAATTCGTTACGAGATTGTTCATTATAAATCTCTATTAATCTATCCATTTCACTTTCTACGTGAATCGGTGGGCAATAAATGAAAATCTGACCATCAATACGTTTAGGGTTATTTTCTTGGGTCTTAAATTGTCCCTTTAATAGTTCTACCTGAACAAGCTTTCCCAAAGTGTTAACTGCTTCTGTATAATCTTGGTGTTGTGTAACTAAATGATGTAATTCTTTAATAAAACTAACTGTAAGTGGCCGGTTTGATTTTACAAGGTCGAAAATGAAATCCATCGCCTCAAAATGATCATGAAGGAATTGCATCAATTTCTTAGGGGGAATATTTGTATCATCATGACTTATATATGATTCAACAAATCCTTCTTTAATAAGTGTTTGAGTAATTCCTTCTGAAAGATCATAGAGTTTCTCAACAATTCCTGTTTCAATGGCATGCTGTCTCTTAAGTCGATCTAAAAATTCTTGGTATCCACTTTCGCCTTCTTCAAACTCTTTTCTTTTTTTGTACCAACTTGGTGCTAAGTCGTCAAATTTTGAAGTGTCAGCGTTAGACCATTTATCTGAAAACTCGATACCTTTCCAAATAGTTACTTCCTTATATTCCATACTGGTGTTTTTTTAAATTAAGCTCCACAAGCGTACCTGCAATATAGCGTCTATTTCCACCTTTTGTCTATCCTTCATCTTCTCACTTTTTAATCTTTTCAACGCGTAAAGTTAAAAAAACCTTCAATATCCAGACAAGCATCTATTACTGACATTGTAAAGCAAGCAGGGCATCAATGAAAGCAATGCCCTTATCATGGTAATGGTATATCGGCTGCAATGGACTCAGGATGATTTGGCTTGCGTTTCTATTCTTCAATCAACGTCAAACTTCATTTAGCATATCGTTCCTGAGAATCATTCGCGCCTAATTGATAGGTTTAGTTTCCGTTTTCAAGAGGGACTGTTTATTCCTGGTTTTGTCTTAGAAATGACGTGAATAAAATGAATATTTTATAAAATGTTGATTCAAATAGTTGCCTTCTTTTGTTGTTGCTGTAATTTGACTACTAAACGATTAAGTTTTAGGATTTCTTTACTAAGTTTATCATTTACTGATTCTAATTTATTTTTTCTTCCTTCAACATCCAAGATAACAGAAATATTATCGATGCGCAATGCCCTTAATGCTTTTGTGTGGGCAACCAACTTCCTGATTATCTCAGTAAGTTCATGTTCTTTTTTCTTCAGGTCTGAAATATCAGTTGCAATAAGAATGTAATTATCACCCTGCAGATATAGCGGCAAAAGATGAATCGACAGTCTGAGGTATATTGCGTTGGTGAGGGATACAATTAATACATCATGCTTTTCATGAGTCAGTTGAGATAGAAAGTCATCCAATTTTAAATTATCATTGGGGGTGATGAATCGTTTAATGGATGAGCCAATGACCTTTTCATACGGAGACCTGACAATCTTGGCAAATCTCTGATTACAATAGAGAATTGTGCCCTCCTTCGTTAGAGTGACTGCTCCTTCGCTCATCTCCTCAATAAAAGTACGGTATGGTGTTTCAGCAGAACTGACGGAATATACTTGTTCTCCCTGTCTGCCAGAAACCACAATAGCATCCACTTCTCCGTTTCGGATCGCATCAAGCGCTTCTTCCATTTCATTCAGCCGGGAGCGTAATATCTCATTGTCTATAATGAGTTGTGCTTTTGTTTTAATCATTTTTTATCATAAATAAAGTGTGTAAAGATTACAGGTAATCTTTCTTATTCGTTATATCGATCAGGTCCAATCCTAAAACTACTTTATCTTTGTTCGACATATCGCCAATAATTCGGCGAAATGGAAGTGGTAATTCTTTAATCAAAGTTGGTGCAGCAATTATCTGTGCGTCTTTTGCTACACTTGGGTGTTGAAAAAGATCAATAACCTCCAGCTCGTATCTACCTTCCAGATATTCCTTGCAAATCTTTTTGAGGTTGGTTATGGCCAGAATTGATCGGCTTGTTGCACCTGTAATGTATAAACGCAGTATATATTTGTCCTTGTGCCGTTTGGATATAGTCTGATCAAAATCATCCGACGAACTTTTTATATTGGCTTTTCTATCTTTCATCTTTATACTTCTAGATTTCGAACATTAAATTAGTCTGCATGTAGTAAATCCAAACCTATAAGAACACGGTCTGTATTTGATAGGTCACCGATTATCTTACGGACAGGAACCGGTAATTTTCTTACCAATGTTGGCAGGGCAAAAATCTGATCAGCGGCTCCCAATTGTGGATTTTTCAATAGGTCAATTACTTCAATCGAGTATTTGCCCTTCAATTGTTCCTCACATATTTTTTTCAGATTTGCAAATGCGGTTAAGGCCTTTGGTGTTTGTCCTGCAACATATAAACGAAGGACCCACTTGTCATTTGCCTCTCGTTTCAGTTTTTCTCTAATGCTTGTTTCTGAATTTACATCCATTTGATTCATATAGTAGTCGGTTAATTTATTTTTTCAGGTTTTTTGTTACAATTTTAGCTTTTCTGCTTAATGCCATTTCCTTTTTATCCTGTTCGAGCCGTTTAATCATTTCTTGTTCCTCTTCAATGATTTTGATAGCTTCAGCCTCTTCTGAACCAAAATCAGCACGCATAGATGCAACCTTTGCCTCAAGCGCCCTTCTTTTTCTCGCTATTTCACGTTTTTTCAATTCAATATCATGCTTACGCGTCAAAACTTCTGAATTTTCAAGGGCCTCCTGTGCTATTCTGGCTGAGCCGGTTAAAACGCCGCTTGCGCCAACATAAACATCACGTAATTCTACACCATGGTTGGTTAAAACAAATTCACGAATCTGGTTTGAATTGGCTATTCCGCGCGATTTAAGAACGTACATGCCCCTGTTTCGCTCGCCGTTTAGTTCTATATCACGCAGCAATAACCAGGTATCTATCAGGGATGATATTCCAGCATCAGAACTCTCTGTCCGGCATTCAGATGAAGTGAGACTTGTAAATAATGCTGTTATCTGGTTTACTTTCAGAAAATCGACAATGCGCATTAATAGCGTTTTTACCTCGAATTCTTTATCACCAATAACGAAAGTATTTATTGGATCCAGAATTACAATATCAGGCTTGAATTCATTAACAAATTTGTGGGTTACCGCAAGATGCATTTCCAAACCATAAAGCGTAGGACGGCTTGCCTGAAATCTTAACAGCCCTTTCCTGACCCACGGTTCTAATTTTATGCCGATAGAAAGCATATTTCGCATTAACTGATTTGGCGACTCCTCGAAACAGAAATAAAGAACACGTTCTCCGCGTTTACATGCAGCTTCAGCAAAGTGAGCTGCTGTACTGGTTTTTCCTATACCGGCGGTACCGGAAACTAGTACGGTACTACCACGGTAATAACCTTTTCCTTCAAGCATTTCATCAAGTGCTTCTATCCCACTTGAGATTCTTTCATTTGATACAATATGCTCTAACCCTAACGATGTAACCGGTAATACTGAAAAACCAGTTTCATCAATCAGAAATGGATACTCATTGGTGCCGTGAATTGAGCCACGATACTTTACAATCCGCAAACGACGTGTAGATGTTTGTTCGGTTACACGATGGTCGAGCATTATAACACAATCTGAAACATATTCCTCCAGGCCTTGTCTGGTTAAGGTTTCATCTCCACGCTCACCTGTAATGATTGCAGTAACTCCTTTATTTTTTAACCAGCGAAACAAACGACGCAGTTCGGCTCTTAAGATCAGTTGGTTTGGTAATCCGGCAAACAGCGATTCAATCGTGTCTAATACAACACGCTTTGCTCCAATTGAATCAATGGCATAACCAAGGCGTATAAACAAGCCTTCTAAATCGTATTCACCTGTTTCTTCTATTTCACTGCGTTCAATATGTACATGTTCAAGTACAATTTTTTTATTCTTAATAAGGTCTTTCAAATCGAAACCAAGCGAAGCAACATTTGTGATTAATTCTTCATTGGTTTCTTCAAATGACATGAATACCCCCGCTTCGCCAAACTGAGTTGTGCCACGAACAAGAAACTCAATTCCGAAAAGTGTTTTTCCGCAGCCTGCACCGCCACAAACGAGCGTAGGTCTGCCAGCAGGTAATCCCCCGGCAGTTATTTCATCAAACCCCTGAATTCCGGTTGGAGTCTTTGGGAGTTTGTTGTTGGAAGTTTTGTGTTCTGCTTTTTTCATTTAAATAAATATTGTGCTTGCAGTTATGGTGATTACAGATCAATGTTCCGGTCAATTAATTTTCCCAAAAAGTGAACTTGTAAAAATAGAAGCTTTTGGTGATTTATGTGTTACAAATTATTGGAAAAATGTTATATAATTCACTGTTTCAATACAAAACCGTTGGTTTCATGTTAAATTCAGGAGATTTGTCCTCCGCACCTGTGGTAAACCATTGATCAGGCTTCAAGAGTTTTTGTTGGAGGTGAGGGTTTGTCATATTTTGATAAAGTTTTCGGCATGGCAGAGTGATGGCAGATGGACAGCGTTCAATCCCGGCATGCTTGCCGGATTTACTGCACAAATGCCATTGCTGATCCAATTTCAGATTTCTATAAATCTGAAACATTATTGCGGTACCCAAACCGAAACAGAGCCGGCCCCGCAGCGGAATTCTCCCCATCCCTCCTCATTCGTAATCACCGTTTCATTTATGTGTTCAGTAATATCCATGTAGGTGGTGTTGAGGGAGCCTGTTTCCATATGCTTTAAGCCATCCCCTCCGTTACTCAGTAAAACAGATATTCCATTTGGTGATTCTGCATTTCCCGTACGGGTCCAGCCAACACAATTTGGGTGATTAAAATAATCGTACTGATCACCAAAAGCATATTTTTTCCTTGCTGCTAAAAATTTGTCAATCAACCATTGATGGGTGTCCATCCAAATTTCGTGTTCATTTCCCACTTTGCCGTATCCATGATAATGTGCCCCATAATAATCGGCTGCAAAAACGCATGGGTATCCGTCTTTTCGTAGAAGTATCAAAGCATATCCAAGGGGTTTGAACCAGGCTTCTACGACTGATTCAAGTGCTTGCAAAGGTTGGGTGTCGTGATTACTCACCAGTGTTACGGCAAGGTTGGGATGGTCTTTAACGAGGGTATTGTTGAAGATTGTTTGCATATCGAAGTTCTCGCCTTGCTTTCCGGCGCGTGCGAAGTTATAATGAAGGGTCACATCAAAGAGCATCATACTCCTATCGGTCACTTTGATAAAATGCTCCAATGCCTGACTTCTTCCCGACCAGTATTCACCAACTGCAAACAGTTTCCGTTTGTTGTGTTTACGCATGTGACTTAACCAATCAAGAAAAAAATCTGACCTCACATGTTTGGTGGCATCAAACCGGAATCCATCAACGCCAGTTGTTTCCAGGTACCATTCGCCCCAGTAGAAAAGTTCTTTTTGTACGTCAGGGTTGTTAAAATCGAGGTTACAGCCCATCAGATAATCAAAATTTCCTTTGTCCAAATCCACACTGCTGTCAAATGCTTTTCCTTCAAACAAATAAATGGCTGCTGCTATTTCATCAATAGCGTTGTAGTCGGCTGCATTAAAATGCCACCAATGCCAATTCAGTTTCGAATATTTGCCATTTCTGCCAGGGAATCTAAAGTGAGTCCAGGCTTTTATAACTTGTAAATCGCCGATTGCCTCATGCCTGTTTTGAGGATTAAACGGTGTGGCCTTGAACTCTTCGGGCTCGTCAGCGCCAAGCTTGTGATTGAAAACAACATCAGCATAAACATGCAGACCTGCTTTTTGTGCTGCTTTTATTCCGCTCAGGTATTCTTCACGGGTGCCGTATTTGGTGCGTACAGAACCTTTCTGATCGAATTCACCAATATCAAAAAGGTCATAAACACCATATCCTACATCTTTTGCCCCGGCAGCGCCTTTGTAGGCGGGTGGCAGCCAAACTGCTGTAAAACCAGCTCCGGCAAGTACTGAAGCATCCTTTTTCAGTTGTTTCCACAAGTTACCGTTAGCAGACGTGTACCAGTGAAAATACTGCATCATGACTCCGTTATAGTCTGGCATTATAATCCCTTTAAAAACACTCTATTTATTCGCTTTGAGAAATATCCGGTTTATCTTTCTTTAAGCTCACGCATGACTTTCTCAATTTCAACCGAAGGTTTTTGAATATTTTGCCACAATTAGTATGTTTTGCGACCTATTTGCTGGCAAATTTTATCAACCCTGAATTGAATTTGTCCATTTCCTTACTTAAAGGCCATCCGTGAATCAATACAATTGGCCTGCCCTCGCCTGCATCTGTGATATGATGGGTTACATTGGTTTCAACTTCAATGTATTCTGCTCTGGTAGCACCCGTATTTATTTTGTCAACTTTTGTGGACATTCTCTTAAAATATAATTAATCATAAAATATTGCTGAGAGCCCCGATCCGGAAGGCAACTTACCGGCTGGAGAACCAACACCCGATTCCATTTGCTTATTCCCCAACACCTTACTGAAAGGAAAAGTAATGAATAGCAATGATCACGGGTGCCTTCTCAGTCCATACATCGTGTAATAATCGTGCTACTGTTTGTCGTTTATGTCAGGAGTCCCGAATTTTTCGGGACTCCTGACATTCACTCCTTACAAGCCCTGACTGCCGACCAGGCAGACTTGCCCTCAAACTTAAAAGCTCAGGCACTTTACTTCAAAGAAAGATACCAATCAGTATTTATTGTTAATCCGAATCTCTGCGATGAATAGAATTGTCAAACTCTTCACGGTTATAAAAGCCATCGCTTAAATCCGAACTGTGAATTGTATTGTCTCCCTTGTAATGGCGAACAACATTTAATTCGTAATCAAAACCAATCGCATCTCCTTTTCTGAATCGTTTGGTTTTCGCAAACGTTGAGCTATCAATCTGGTTGGTTGTAACCAATTTGCTTTTTTCATCCAGGTCTGCCATGCCAATGGGAATAATCAGGTGATTCTCCCCATCCTGATTTAGAAATGAATGAACACCTTCGCTTGCTGGGGTTTGATAGGTGTTGTGCCCCTCCTCGATCAATGCTGAATCTACTTCAACATCAAGGTAAACCACGCGCTCAGCTTTCTTATTAACCAGCAAGTTATCTACAGTGCCAATAGTTCTTTTATCCGTATCTTTCACTTCCCATCCACGAACATCCGGGTAATCAGATGCTACTTTGTAGTCTTTCAATTCGTGCAGGTAATAGATATTTCTGTCTTCCATAACATTAATTTTATTTTAAATGGATAATTAGTTCATGCCCTGCAGCAGTTGTGCAGATTTATCAAAAAAGTTTTTCACAGCATCCCGTTGTTCCAGTGTAGGCACTTTCGGGTTTATTTCTATTGCTGCTATTTTTACTTCAGTCATCACCGATGCTAAATTTGGATATTTGTCTTGCTGCATTTTTTGCATGGCAGAGGTTAGAATATCGACTGCGCCTCGTATGCTTTGAGCATGCGAAGTCTCATATGGATTATCTGTAATTTGATCAGCGTGTTCTTTTATCTGATCAAGGTCGGCTGTTACATCATGACCTATTGCAGTGGCTTTGTACCTGATGGCATTGACCAGTCTTGTTAATGCGCCATTCGTGTAATCATGGTCAAGGCCCATTGTAGGTCCTGCATTTACAAACCGTATGTAATCGCTTACAGGCCCATCAATGGATGATGCTGGTGCTGATATATTATCAGCAGTAATCGATGCTGTTGTATCAGCAGTAAATGTTGCTGCTGTATCTGTACCATCACCATTTCTATACCCAAAGAAGTAAACCAGGCCAGCAATTATTAAAATAACTACAATGACCCACGGCCACACCAGCGTTTTTTTTTTCATCTTTATTTTTTCCCTAATATTTTTTTATTAGTGAATATTTATGGTGTAAAGGTCAGGGTCTTTGACATGTAAATTGTTACACAATTTTGCCTTTGTGTTACATTATTCACGCTTTTGAAGGCTGCAATCTTCTGGTAGTCAATAAAGGGGTTGTGGATTAACAGAACTGAATGTGTACAGCATTTCCCTGTCGGTTGGCAAAGCCCGGTATGGTTGCACAGTAAGCGGGCATCTTATGGTCAGGTTTAAGAGGCTGATGCTAATGTCAAAGGATAGTTTATAAAAAGGTATTGAGTTGGTAAAACCCCCAATACCTCAACTACCGTATAGGGAGGAGTAGGCAAGACATTCTTACATCAGTTTGGATGTTCCACTTTGTATTTATTCAGTAGCGTTTTCAGTGATTCGTAGTATGATTTTAACTGATTAAGTGTTATTTCCGGATCCTTTTCTGAAGGAACAGTTACCGGCATTTCTTCCAGGTATTGCGTTAGCTCCGGATAGTGATCCTTTATCTCCATGGTTATTTTCAGAATCTTTGTATTCAAATCATGCTCCATTTCATCGTTGTTCATGTCTCTATTTGTTTAATATCTGAATATTGCAGCCAAATGTCATAATGCATTATTTGCTGGCATTTGCCCCTTTTTTCTTTAAAACTCAGTCAACACATAGCTCGTGCTGCGGCCGCCTTTTTGTTCTTGCCGTAATATTTTTTTGTCCAATAAATCTTTTATATCGCGAAGGGCTGTGTCGGTTGAGCATTTGGATATTTTTGCCCATTTTGATGTTTTTAATTTCCCCTCAAAACCGTATAAGAGTTTATTTAATACCAAACGCTGGCGCTCATTTATGGCTGTGCTTTCATGTATTTTCCAAAATGCTGCTTTGTGCTGGATTCTATTCAAAGTGCCATCAGTTTTAATTAATGCATTTTTAAGGCAATGCAGAAACCATTGCAGCCACTCAGTAATATCGCCATTGCTGTGCTGAACTTTTTGCAAAACTTCATAATATTGTTTCCGTTCTACAAGTATTTGGCTCGACATACTATAAAACCTTTCAGAACTGTTTTCAGATCGGGCCAGCATTAAATCTGAAATAGCCCTGGCGATCCGGCCGTTTCCGTCATCAAAAGGGTGAATGATGATAAACCAAAAATGTGCAATAGCGGCTTTTATTACAGGGTCTGTTTTGCCGCTTTCGTTGAACCAATCAAGCAATTTGTCCATTTCTGTTTTTATCAGCTGCGGAGCAATTGCTTCGTAATGAACTTTCTCTTTGCCCATTGGGCCGGATACAATCTGCATCTCGCCTTTGCGGTAGCAAGCAACTTCAATTTTATGCATGCCACTGTATCCCCTCGGAAACAGTGCGGCATGCCATGCAAATAGTCTTTCTTCTGTCAAGGGTTGCAGGTAGTTTTGGGTGGCATCAAGTATCATGTCCACAACACCTTCTACATTTCTGTCTATTGTGCTCAAACCTCCTGCATCAATTCCGAGGCGCCTTGCAATGGATGAACGGACCTGTTCATAGTTGAGGTGCTCTCCCTCAATTTCCGATGATTTTACAACATCAAGCGTAAGTGAGGTCAGGGTGGCTTCTTCTTTGGCTGTAAATCCAATGGCATTCATTTGCCCCGAAATCAATCCCTGCAAATGGCGAACTTCCCCAAATAGGGGGATGATAGCCGAATCGTCCCACGAAAAATCCGGCCAATCTTTATGTTGATAGATGGTTTTTGCCATCGTTTATAAAAGATTTATGCGGCAAATATACACATTAATCACCGCATAAACGCGACGAATAGACGGGATATTTACTGCAAATGCGGGTTGGTTATTTATTCTTTCAACAGCAAACTTATTCAACATGAAGCCCCGAGAGCAAGTCCTCAATATGGTCGATGTTGTTGTCAAAGAATTCTTCCGTAGTCATCACAATGAATTGCAATAAGCCCCAATCCCCCGCATAGTAGTAGCTATAGTACCTGAACTTTGCATCATCAAGCTCAAAGGAAAATTTCATACACAGCAAGTCTTTCCCGTTTACTTCTCTGAGCCTGGCAGGATCAACTTTAACATTTTCGACCGATTTTGATAAGTTATAGATAGCAGCCGCTTTTAATTGTTGTATGGTTAATTCACTTGTTTCGGCTATAGCGATGGCATAGATTTCTTCATTTTTATGTATCAATGTCAGATCAGCCACCGGGTTGACAGTTTCATTGGGTACCACATCCCAATGTAAAGAATCAAAATGTATTGAGTACTTATAATCATGGCTGCCGTGAATTATTGTGTTGTTGGAAACAGCACTGGAAACGGTTTTGGGATTGTCGTATTCATACACTTCATCCGCATTGAAAAAGTCATCAAAGGTAAATTCCTTCTTCGCATACTTTTCGATCAAGGGGGTGATTCGCTCCCTAATTTTTCCTTCATTGGCTGCTGCCCACTCCTGACCTGCCTTCATGCTCATATCCGCTATCATGGGCATGGTTTCAACCATGCGTTTCCCTATGGGGGTCTGGTATAGTTCAAGCATGGATTTGATCTCTTCATGGGTGTAAACTTTATGGTATATCTCGGCAATGCTGTCCATCAAATCCAGTATTCCTTCGTTTAGTACTACATTCATTGTATCCCAAAGGCCCGGAATTTCATCACCATAACTGCTTCTGTACATAGCCGTAAAACTATTCATCATCTGATTGCTCAGCTCGCTCATGCCGGTATAGTCCATTAATACTTGAATGTCGTCCATTTTGGAATTCTGTGCGGATGTCTGTAGCATCAATGCAATTGTAAAAAGGAAAACGCTTAGTTTTTTCATATCTTTCATTGTGTTTGTGTCAATAATATTGCTGTTTATCAAATGAATGGCTTCGGTGTGTTTCTGTAAAAACCAACAACCTCATTTTTTTCTGGATTGCCAACGAGGTATTTGATTTGAATGCTGTCGCCAACAGTCTGTAGGCCTTCTCTGCGCCCTGCTTTAAATGTGTCGGTAAAGAGCTTCCCATTCACCCGATATTCATAGGTTGCGCGTTGAATTAAGTGGCCTTTTACACCAAAAGTCAATTCAGTATGAGAAATAACTCCTTTCGTTTTTTCAGTTTTGCCAAAAAGGAAAAAAGTTGGTATTTCGAAGTGGTGAAAACCCAAATAAAGAACGAGACCAATCAGGATTAAGGCAAAGACGTAGGGTGCAGATTTCATTTGTTCTTTGCCGACAAATTTAGTGAATTTGATACTTATAACACCACCAACTAAAGTTTGATTTTTTTGGCAGTAAAACCCTGGGGAATTTTAAGGTCGCCTTCATCATACATATTGATATAGAGGCTCAGGGTGTCGGGGAGCCGGCTCAGCTCCGGCGGCTAAAAATGCACACTTTTTTTCTCAGTCATTGCTATCCTTTTTATTGCGAATCATTTTCATAAGCCGCTCAAAATATTTTTCGTAAGCTTCATCCTTTTGTTTGGGAATATGCTCTACGGCAAATGAAAAGCTATCCAATGCATTTACATATCGCTTAAATATCTCTTTTAAAAGGTTTTCATCTCCTGTTTCCCAATATTTTCCCTCGTCTGAAATTTCCAGGGTTTCAAAGTACCCTTGTTTTTGCAGGTGACGGAACAACGCGATGATGAATTTATGTGTTTCTACTCCTGCAAATTGTGTCTTAACAGATAGCATATACAGGTATTCATGCTCTGGCCTGTCATTCGTTTTGCCATACAGCATGAATAGCACAGGGCTCGACATTTTTCTGTTTGAAAGAAAGCACAATGACACGGTTTCACACTCGGGCGGAGTGAAGCTTATCCCATATATATGTCCGTTATAGGCATTTTCAGGATTTTGGCCTCCCGGAAATTCTTCCTCGTAAATCGTGTACTTCCACTTGCATACTTCCACGATGTCTTTTACTTCCTGAATCATTTCGGAAAGTGAAGCACCTGCTCGAAATTTGCCACTATAATGAAAACTTAAGCCCATATTTATTATTTAAGTTTGAAATGAAAAGTTTAACGGTTTGCCGTTTGCCAAAGGTGCGTTTTAAATGCAGTTCACTGTCAGCCAAGCAGAACTGAATCGCCACTCCAATAGCTATCAGAGGGTAGTTGCTGTTAACAGGAGTTGTTATCATTCCGTCTTCATTGTCCATTTGTTTGTAAGGTCATATGTTGTTTTTCTTGTTCCTATAAATATTGGTGGTGCAGAAATTCCAACTAAGAAGGCAACACCAACAGCCACATCCCTAACTCCTTCTGTTCCCTTGTCAATAGCTGCGACTGGTAACATCACTACACCCATAGCAGCAGCAATAGCAATCCATCCAAAAGGCTCTAACCATTTTCTGTTTTTGAACCATTCCTTTTCTAACGCCTGTATATCGGTAAATGCGATTACAATAGTGTCTTGTCTATAAATAGGCTGTGTATAAGTATATGTGGTGTCTTTGGTTTTGCCAATTTTGTAAGTGTATGAATATGTTGTGTCTTTATCTGTTTTTGCCATATTTGTTATTGAAATTGTAGTGTCAGTAAAACTTACAATTTTATTATACGAATATGTAGTTTTAGTAGTCTTGATATAATATTTTCTGTCAAGTTCAAGATATTTTTTCTTTTCTGGTTTTTTTTTCTGTTCTAGGTATAGCTTATCTTGCCCAACGATTTTTGTCAATGAGAAAAACAGCAGTGCCAAAGTGAGTATTACTCTATAGTTCATTTTTTGTAATTTTTTACAATGCCCGTTTTATGGTATGTTTTCCCTTTCATTCGACAAAGTTCAATGTTTCTTGTGCATGAAGAAGATTGATAATTAACACAAGTCTTTCTTCCTTTTTCTTAAAGTCAATATTATGGAACCCTGTCAGGATAGCAGCGTAATTTGTTGGACACAAGTCTCCACAATTTTCAACTGATTCAAAGTAAGACTTGAAGAAGTCATTTCTTGTTGAAAGAGTTTTCAATAGCTGAAAATATTGTCCGTCATTGTTTAGTGTAAAAGAAAAGGGTTGATATACAGAAATCCATTCATTATTGAGTCTGTTGTAATACTTTACAGTGTCACTAATTATAAATATTTCTTTTAATGCTTCCTTGTCTAAAGTTGCGTAAAACTCATTCTTCAAGTTCTTGTCTGGCAAAAGAACAGAAAGATATCCGGAGTCAATTGCAATTTGACAATTCATACTTAAAAACTCATTATATGCTTTATCAATTGTCGAGGCGCTTTCTACCTGTTGTAAAACAAAAGTGTCGTAAAAAATAATAATCTTGTTTACTGTTTGAAGCTCTTGTCTGTCAAATACTTTTTCTAAGGTACTGTCAAATTGTAAGCAACTGACAAGTAAAGCAAATAAACCTGCTCTCAAAATATTTTTAATGTAATTGGTCATTGTTTATCGCTTTAAAATGCACCACAACGGTCGTGCATATACTTTGTGGCGGACTTCAAAAGACAAATTTTTCTGTCCACTATGATTAATATTTGAAAATAAAGTATTCATATTCATAACGTAACCCGCCATAAAGTATATGCATTGTAGGTTGTAATTTTTTTCATTCTTCATTTCCTGTTTCAATTACATTATATTCACCCCAAAATCCATATGAGTCATATTTGTCTTGCCGTGGAATTAAAAATTCTCCATAGTAGCGCTGCATTCCAATTGTTTTAGGAATTAGTTGTATTCTTCCTAACCAATTCTTTACGGGTAGAGTGTCAATTTTACCAATTAAGTTGTTTTCTTCGTCAAACCCTTCTCCAAGGAGTAAGATTGCTTCTTTTGTAAATTCTGGTGTTCCATTAAAGCCCGCCATATAAACTTCGGCATCAAATGTGTCTTTTAAAGTAATCTCTGTGCTCATTGGAACAATTTTTGTCTCAATCCAGTCAAATCTCCAATCGTAATAGAAACGTCCTTTATAAACACTGAGAGTATCATTTAGTTCGAGATATGATGTTTGAAGAAGTCGATTAGCTCTCTGTTCTTTTATTAAAAGCCAAAATAGGGACGAACTTAAAAGAATTAATACAATTATTATGATTCTACTTAATTTCATGATTCTCTTTTCTATTTTATAACCTACAACGAGCGTATACCCGCAATATAGCGTCTATTTCCACCTTATTTCTCTTCTCTATCTTCACACGTTTTATTCTTTTCAAATGTAAAAAAAACCCTCAAAACCCAAACCATAACTATAAATTAGACATTCACATCAGTCCCCTTCAATGGAAGTCATTCCAAACGTTGCAACAGCAACCAATGATAAACTTCATCATTTTCAAATGTTTGCGTCCAGCTGTCGTGATTGGCTTCGGGGTAGATTGTAAGACGCGTTTCGGGCTTGAGTGCCTTCATTATTTCGTAGGCTTCTATGGTTTGTTGCACAGGAATTACAACATCTTTTTCGCCATGAAAAAACCAAACGGGCAGGCTTGAAACATTTTTGATATAATTAACAGGAATATTGGCCGCACAAATGGAGATCATGGCAGCGTACTTATGGGGGTTGTTTATTGCCAGCTGCCATACGCCATAACCACCCCGGCTTAGGCCGGCAAGGTATATGCGCGTGGTATCGATAGGGAGCGTACGAACCAGCTCATCAACGAGTTCGTTTACCATCCTGTCGTCCCAAAAGCCATTTATATGTGGATTTTGAGGCGCGAATACATAGAAGGGGAAATCGCGGCCCTGCGCAATGAGTTTGGGCAAACCATGTTTTTTTACCAGTTCGATATCGTCGCCGCCCTCACCACCTCCGTGTAAAAAAACCACCAAAGGATATGGCGCCTGATTTCCGGTGGGTGTGTACAGGAGGTAGTTTATTTTTTGGGTACGTAGCAGCTCGGTTTCAACTGCTTCAAGCTGAGCCAGACCGCTGCTGTGCAGGAGGCTTAACAGCATCATGGGCAGGAAGAAATTTTTCATAATTGCAAGGATAAACAGGTGTTTGTAAAATCTATTGCCATACTGCGATGCCACTAAATCGCATGCTATAGGGGGCTGGGTTAAGGTGCTTGCCAAACGGCTAACCGATTAACTGCTGGCGTTGCCCTCTCCTATATATGTTATTTGTGGTATGGGGAAATAATGGTCTTTTTTCCAAAAGCGCAGTAAAAAATCAATGTCTTCTAAATACTTCTTTCCGATGGCTTCATTGAAAAATGGCAATTGATTCTTGCAGTTGTCAATACAATACATGGCCAACTCTGCCGATAATTCATTTGACATTAATAAGGTCATAATAGCATCTTCGCTTTCTTCAACCCTAAAGAATAGATTGTTGGGTAAAGGGAAAGCTGCATTTACTGCAAGGGCAATTTCTACTCCACTTTTCGGATTAAAAAACACCAAGCCCGTTTCTGATACCTTGGCATAATCTTTATGAACTTCTTGTGTGTCCATATAACCTTCATTTCGGGCTCTTTGCCCGGCCTTCTGTTTTTCTTCCAGAGTCAGGTTTAATGTGTTGTTGAAATATTCAGTATAGTTTTGTACAAAATCGTCAATTTTTTCGGCAGGCAAAAACGCAATCGGCAAACCTTTGTTAGAGTCTTTAAAGGCTGCGAATTGGTTTTCAAGTAATTTGGCTGTTTCTTTATTTTGATGGTCTAAAAAGTTAACTGGCATTCTGTTTTCCAAGGAATTCTTTTCATCCAGGATCAAATCAGGATTATATGGTTGTTGGAAAAACACACCCGAAAACCACCATTCGTCCTTCCATCGAACGATACCCATAAACAATATCGAGTCTGTCTCCTTTAAAGAATGGGCGTGGTCAAAGGATTTTTTTGTGAGATTAAATTTTTTGCCTGAAGCGATATGCTCTAAAAAAATTTGATTCTCATCTTGTCCTTTGTACAAGAATAAACCCCTTATCTTTAACGACATACTTAAAAAGGTTCCGCTGAGTGGATGATTTTCCCCCAATATTTCAGCAGCCCATTCTTTCCCTGTTAAACTGAGCAAGCAGGTATGGATTTTATGCAAGGTGTTGTCCCTGTTTTCGTTCAGGAACATCAATACCGGCTCATCCTCCTTCTGGTTTTCAATAATTTCTATTTCCTGTTCAGCCAACTTCAATAGGGTGTCGGGATAAAACAAGTAGGTATTGAATAAGATTGTGTCAATCAATTGGCGAGCGGCATAAAAATCGTCCTCTTGCGCTTTAATTTGATAAAACGATCGCAAATATTCATTTGCCGGGGCGTATTCCCAAGCTTGATCAAACACCTCCATGATACTTTCTGCTGTTTCAGTAATAAACGTGTTAAAAGGTGAGATGAATTTTTCTTCCTGCACGGTATTGAGAAAATACCAAATCAAAATGCAGATATCCTGAGGGTTTATTTCTTCTTCGTAATACTCGTCTGCAGGGTAGAACGGGATTTGTTTTTTGTACAATCGTTGGTGAACCTTTACAAAAGTGTTCCAAATATTTGTTTCTGATATTAAGTCTTCGAAATAGGATGTTAAAAAGCATGACAAAAGGTCAATATCACTATCATCCAAATACATATGCAAAATAAAGGAGTTGGGAGTGCTAGCAATAGCCTGTTTGACCTCATTGCAAATCTTGAGATAATACAGGTCAGTTGATACCTGCTTTTCGTATGGTTTTAATTCCAGCCAGTCTTTTAAGTAAATTCGTTTCTGCATACAGATTAATGTTTTGTTATCATGCCCCAAGAATGGATAAAAAAAATCCTCCAATTTCCATTTGGCCGCAGCATTGCCCCGCAAAATTATCAAATGCCTGCGACATAAGGGAGGAGGATTTATCAAGCATCAGAAACACATTGCCGGGTTAATGGCAATAGGGACAGACCAGGCTGTGACCCATTTACAGCTTACTGCCATGCATTGCTTTTGTCATCCTGAAATTGATCAGTGCTTTGTTTTTTGACTTTTTGAACTGCTGCTTCTCCACCTCATAGCCATGTCTTTCAAAAAATCCTTTGGCTGTAATGCTCACATCCGAATAAATCAAATCAAGGCCTTGTTCCATGGCTTTTTTTTCGAGCTGTTTTAGCAGCTGAGCAGCAATCCCACATCCCTGATAATCTTTGTGGGTAAACATATAATCGAGGTATCCATCGGGGGCCAAAGAAGCAAACCCAACAATTTGATTTTCAACCACTGCTTTAATAAAAAACTGTTCTTCAATTCGTTCCTGCCATTTATCAAGGGCAGTCCACCAGGATGACCAATCGGCTATTTCATCTGCCGGATAATCTGTGGCATTCACAGTTTGAATGGTATCGCGAAACAACAGGGCTATTGCGCCGGCATCTTGTTTGGTGGCCGGATGAATCTGTACACCTGCTGGTTGGAATGGGTTGATGTTCA
>CAYTUA010000261.1:0-4083 GCA_964440855.1 uncultured Lentimicrobiaceae bacterium | reverse complement strand
TTTGTCGATGCGCCAGGCCTTTATATCTGTGTACCAGCGGCCATTGAACTCACGCGATTCGATGTTAATGCCTGCTTTGATACGCTCGCCAGGTGTGAGGGCTTTGGCTACTGCTGCTTTGTCGCCCCAGCAAGCCAAACAGATTTTTTTGGGATATTGGTCGTCCGTTTCAATAATGACTTCCTGCTTTACCCAGGTGCCGTTGCGCCCCTGTCCGCTTTGTTCTTCAAGGATTTGAACTACTTTACCTTCTACTTCTAAATTCATGGTCTTATGGTGTTAATAATTGTTAGCACTTTGGGTTATTGGGATGGCAAAAATAGGGATATTTCCGGGCAATTTTGGCTGAAATGAAACATTTTGCTCATTTTTATGTTTGAAGTTTATAAACATATAAACAATGAAAAATGTCAGGCATTTATTTATATTATCCTTGCTTAGCATAACCATTAATACCAATCTTATGTCGCAACAAAAACAATTTGAAACAATTACATTGGGCGCCGGTTGCTTTTGGTGCACCGAAGCTGTTTTTCAACGGGTAAAAGGTGTTATCAGTGTGGAATCAGGCTATTCCGGAGGGGGCATTGCCAATCCCACTTACAGGGAGGTTACCTCAGGCCTTACCGGACATGCCGAAGTAATTCAGGTGGTTTTTGATCCTGAAGTCGTTTCCCTTGTTCGTATTCTGGAGATATTTTGGCGCACCCACGACCCAACCACTTTGAACAGACAAGGGGCCGATGTGGGCACACAATACCGTTCGGCCATTTTTTACCACAGCGATACGCAGGGTGATATAGCCACCAAGCTCAAGCAGGAACTGGAAAAGCAAGCTATTTGGGACAAGCCTGTCGTAACGGAAATTACAGCTTTCGACGCCTTCTACAAAGCCGAGGATTATCACCAGGACTACTACAACCAAAACCCCAATCAGCCTTATTGTCAGTTTGTTATCGTGCCAAAGCTGGAAAAGTTCGAGAAACTCTTTTCAGATTTCAAAACAGAATAGACATTAACCAGTTTTAATTTGAAAGCTGATTTATGCATTGTATTTTTTACCTGTTTCCCTCAGATTGGCCGCAATGGCCAGTTGCCCAAGCGCAATTCCGCCATCATTGGAAGGCAGGTCAGATTGGGTGTAAACTTCAAAGCCCATGTCGGTGAGCAGTTTTTCAGTTGTTTCGAGCAGGTAGCGGTTTTGGAAAGTGCCACCCGAGAGGACAACTTTTTTTAGTCCCGTTTCCTGTTGCATCAGGCGTACCACTTTAAGCATGATGGCAATAACAGTGTTGTGAAACTTAGCAGCCATTTCATCAACAGGGGTTTGCGCGCGCAAATCTTTTATGATCTGGTAAAATGTTTTATAAAAAACCACCTTGCCATCTTGCATATCAAACAGGTATTTCCCTTTACATCCCGGCTTGATGGCAGCCTCCAAACGCATGGGGGCTTCGGCGTGGTAGTCCGTTTCGTGGCAAAGTCCGATTAGTGCCGACACAGCATCAAACAAGCGCCCGGCGCCCGAACTCACAGGGCTGTTAATGCCTTTTTCAATCATTTGAATGATGAATTCGGACTGCTCTTTATCGATATTTCGAATAAATGGAATATCCATTTTAAACAGGTCACTGCCAAAATATTTGTATAAATAGGACAAAGCGGTGCGCCAGGGCTGTTTGGTTACCTGATCGCCCCCGGGCAAGGGCACCGGGTCAAAGTGATATTTGCGTTCAAAACCCGACAAATCACAGACGAAAAACTCACCCCCCCAGATTGTACCATCTGTGCCATAGCCTGTTCCGTCGAGTGCTATACCAATAAGCTTTTCGTTCAAGCCATGCTCGGCCATGCAGGAGGCTATGTGGGCGTGGTGGTGCTGCACCTCAAGGCACTCAATCCCCAGATTGCGGGCAAATTGCGACGAAAGATAATCGGGATGGCTGTCGCAAACCACCAATTGCGGTTTGAACCTGAAAAGTGCTGCAAAACGCCCAAAGGATTCTTCATAAAAATGCAGGGTCTCCCCATTTTTTAAGTCACCAATATGCTGGCTCATAATGGCTTGCCGGCCTTTTCCCAGGGCAAAGGTATTGCTCAATTCAGCGCCGGCAGCAAAAATGCCTTCCACATCCAGCTGCATGGTGACAGGGGAGGGGGCAAAGCCGCGCGAGCGACGTAAAAGCCTTTGCTTATCACTGGCAACCAAAACAACAGAATCATCGGCCCGGTTGTGAATCTCCCGGTTGTATCCCACCACCAAATCGGCAACACCATCAAAGGCGGTAACAGCTTCCTGATCGGAAATGATGACCGGCTCGTCGGATAAATTGCCGCTTGTGAGGACAATGGCTTTTGTTTGCAAAGCTTTAAAAAGCTGAAAATGCAGTGGCATATAAGGCAAAACAACACCAGTAGTGCTGAGGCCCATACCAATGGCATGCGGCAGTTTTACCTTGTTTTTCAACAAGACAATGGGGCGTTGCCATGAAGTGAGGATGTCTTTTTCGGCAGGGCTTAGCTGAAAATATTTTGTTGCCGCATCCACATCCTCCACCATGATGGCCAAGGGTTTGCCTTCGCGGTTTTTTTTCAGGCGCAAACGCAATACAGACTCATTATCAAAGGCATTGCACAGCAAATGATAACCTCCCATGCCTTTAAGCGCAACAATACGGCCACTGTCAATTTCAAAGGCTATTTGTTTTGCCAATTCATCCCCCTTGTTGATCAGCGCGCCTCCGGGCAGTATTTGATAGGACGGGCCACAATGCATGCAGGCGACGGGCTGTGCGTGAAACCGACGGTCGAGCACATCGGTATATTCCTGCTTGCAGCTGTCGCACATGGCAAAAGGCTGCATGGTGGTCAGGTGCCTGTCGTAAGGCAATGCTTTGATAATGGTAAAACGGGGCCCGCAATTGGTGCAATTGATAAAGGGATAAGCCAGGCGGTGGGTTTGTGTTTGCATGTCCGTCAGGCACTCTGAACAAACAGCAATATCAGGGCTCACTGAGGTAACGGCATCTGAGAGGTTGCTGCTTTTTTGAATATTGAAATGGTCAAAATAAGCAGGTTCAGCCGGTTTGGTGGTAATTGATTCAATTTTTGAGGCTGGCGGCGCAAAGGCTTTTAAATCGGATGCAAAAGTATCCAACTGGGCGCCAATGCCTTCCGCATGGATGTGCACGCCTTCGTTGTTGTTTTCAACCCAACCGCGAATCGTGTTTTTTTGGGCTATACGGTAAACAAAAGGCCTGAAACCAACGCCCTGCACGAGGCCTGTGATATGGAGCCGGATGGCACGAATCCTTTGTTTCATACTGTTTACGAATAGCGCTGCGAAATTAGTAAAACCCGGCAGATAGCTATTCCTAAAACCAGCAAAACATCATTGAGCGTCTTTTTGGCTTTGTAGTTTCATGCAACTACTTATTGTAAGGTGTGTTATTTTTAGAGCCAAAACATTTAAAATCCGGGGACAATTCCATGATGCCTTCTGGCCTGTATTATTCATGGTTTTCATAAAGAGACCAGGCAGCATTTAATTTGAGTGCGGTCGCAACAATATTTCCTTTCGCCAATGCTCCACGATTGAATCGTCGTTGTCTGAATAGCTGAAAACGATGGTATAATCTGAAATTTGAATGTCGTACAACAGCTGTTTATCACCATAGGTAAATTCAACGGTTTCAGCTGTATTGTCCAATTCAAAAATGCCATTGGTTTCATATCCAGCACCAAAAACCTTGAATTCCCCTTTGAGGTCGGTGGGCTCGCCATCGGTGATAAACTCGATATAATCACAACATTCAACAGCCAAACCCAAAACTCCATTTATTTCTCGTGAGTCTAGTTTCCACAGACCCAAAATTCCGGTTTGTTGCAAATTATCTGCTTGTTCAAGTGCTTCTTTTTTCTTGCAACTCGTTAGTAATAATAGCGTTGCAAAAATAATTATAAAGGTTTCGCTTAAGTTCTTCATTTTAGCCATTTTTGTTTGTTACATTATTTCTTCGCGAAAATAGCATGGGTATCCACCCACATCCTGATTGAATCATTAAATTTTGGTTAAGGTTTGTG
>CAYTUA010000260.1:0-5993 GCA_964440855.1 uncultured Lentimicrobiaceae bacterium | reverse complement strand
CAAACCGAACTTGTGCTTTTTTTGCCCGAAATCTGAAAGATTTAAAAAGTGGTCTAATAAATTGTCTGAAAATTCACTGTTTCGGTTCAGATTTTTGTTATATCCTTACACATAGAGGAGTATGTTGTTTTTTGTAACTCACAATATACTAAATATCAATGAGATAAATTATATTTCTCCTCTTTTCTTTTGACTTTTATGAATTATTCAGGTTAGATGAGTTTAGAATTTGTTGTGAATTTTCGTCATATACTTCATGAAAAAACATATCTTTGATTCGATCAAAAACGAATCGGATAACAAGTTATTCCGGTCTGTTTTTGTTGAGAAATAAATAAAATTATCTAACAAAAGAAAAAGAAACAAAATGAAAAAAGACTTACTCGCAAAACGTATGCACCTGAGCGTGATACTTCTTGTATACGTTTTCTTAGCTGGATGCATGCAAACGGTTGACAAATCTGGAATGATTAAAGAAGCACTTCAAGACATGAAAAATGATTTGATAGCGCTAGGTGAACCGCAGCTGGTAAACGATACGCTCATCTTCGGATCTACCAAGATGAATGGTAACTATGAGATCGTTGACGCAATAAAGGCCAGGTATGAGTGTACAGCTACGTTATTCATGAAAAAGGGCGACGGATTTGTCCGTATCAGCACCAATATCATGAAGGATGGCACTCGTGCTGTTGGCACGCTATTGGATTCCAAGGGGCCAGTGATTAAGGCCATACAAAAAGGCGAAGCGTTCTATGGAAATGTAGATATTCTTGGCAGCCAGTATGAAACTGGTTATGAGCCCATCAAGAATGCCGCAGGCGAAATCATTGGGATTTACTATGCCGGCTTTAAGAAGAAATAGTATAGTATTGAGCCGTATAGTGCCCCTTTGAAACGAGAATCGTAGACTTTGAAATAGCCGTTTAACAGTATTTTTTTGTTGCCAATGAATCTTATCATTCCATCGGCATGACCATTGTCAGCATGAAATATTTTAAAATATCACTTCCAACTTCAATACCAACCGCCAAATTACTTTCAATATTTCGATTGGTATTTTTTACGCGCGGATAATAAATCGTAAAACTTCTTTGCCCAATTTCTATGTCAAGGCTGGACCTACAGGCTCAACAACTGGCTGCTCAATTGGCTGTCGTATTGATTGTTGACCCTGTAGTTTTTCGCTTGTTTACCTGATTGTATTCCACCATTGGCTAAAGGTTTGGGCAGGATCATTCAATCGCACCATTTCGCCTATCATGGGTGTGATAACAGCTAGTTTTTCTGCTTCATTGTTTTTGGTAATCCTTTCCAGTGGTTCGTGCCAGGGGTGGTTTCCTAAAACAAACTTTGAGGAATGTACGGGCAAAATACGTTTGGCATTGAGCTGTTTTGCCACAGTCAGTATCTCATCAGGTAATAAATGAATATAGGGCCAGTGTTCGTCATATTGTCCATTATCCAGTATGACCAAATCAAAATCACCAAATTGTTGGCCTATTTCTGCAAAATGGGTGTCGTAACCACTGTCGCCGCCAATATAGATCTGTTTTGTGGGCGTCTGCAGCACAAAAGATGCCCAAAGGGATTTGTTTCTGCTTAGGCCACGGCCCGAAAAATGCCGTGCAGGCATTGTATGAACAATAAGACTATCTGCAAGCTCCGTTTTTTCATACCAGTTTGTTTCGATGATGCTGGCTGGGTCGTATCCCCAGTATTCAAAATGTTCACCTACCCCAAGTCCGCAAATGACGGTCTTGATTTTGGGTTTTAGTTTTGTTATTGTTTCAAAATCCAGGTGATCCCAGTGGTCATGCGAAATAAAAAGGATATCAATTTCAGGCAAATCATCTGTGGTGTAAATATCCGTACCCATGAATGCTTTTGTGCCGAAGGGCAAGGGCGAAGCAGACCCGCTTAATACAGGGTCAACCAGTATTTTTTTACCATCAATTTGCATGAAGTAAGACGAATGCCCAAACCAAACCAATAAATCCTCATCCGGGTTTAAATTTAGCAGGTCGGTTTTTATGGACGGGATTGCCTTTGCTGGTTTGGTATCTATTTTTTTGGTAAACAGATATTTCTTTGCAACCTCCCAATAGCTTACACCCTCAGGCAGGTCGGGCGTATGCGAAAGGTTTTGAAAAGAGCCGTTTTTGTAATTGTCGGCTTTTTCAAATTTCGACACTCTTTCATCTGACGGCAATTTGCCAAATTTGGTTTGTTTTAGAAATGCAAAAGTGGATATTGCCAATATCGCTAGAATAGAAAATAACAGGATCATGGTTTTTTTAATCATTTGTGTATAGATTGAATAATCATTCGGTTTTACAGCTAAAAAAAATTAGGTTAATCCCTTCCAGGAATAGTTTATGGCAGAAAGCTTATGCTCTTCTGTAATAGTGGATTGCCCTGATAGTTGAAGTTTGGCAAGGTTCACTATTGAACCATGAATTAATGCCAATACCAATTCAATATTGGGCAGTTTGAGTATCCCACTTTCTATTCCTAAGTGAAAAAAGTCTATTAAGGGCATTGTAATGGCATCTGCCTGTTTTCTAACTTCTTCATCTAGGATTGGTATGCTTGCGCATTGTTCCAAAAATGAAAGTGTGTTGGGATGACTGACAAGATAATCATAATAGCTCCCCCATATATTGAAAAAGCGGTCTTTATAGGGTTTTGTTGCATCATCGTCTTTCATAACATCCGCCAGCGCAGCACTTTTTATTCCAATATATATGTCATTGATTAGCTTTTCTTTGCTTGTAAAATAATGGTAAATCGTTCCGGCAGCTATTCCTGACCTTTTGCTAACCAATGACATGGGAGTATTGTGCACACCTCTTTCAGCAATAAGCTCAAGGGTTGCAGCAATTATTTCACCTTTCTTATTCGACCGAATATTCATTCGGCAAATGTAATACTTTTTTTTTGAGTGCTACGAACCTTTATAGGCGGATATATTTCAGCTGCCATGCTCTTTAATCAGCCCCGTGGTGTTTTGCGTGTCATGCCATTGGATCATATGAAAAGGTAGATTGGGGAGAGGAGCCCTTGAACATAGTTTGGCCAGCTTTGTTTGTCAATTGAAGGTAGAATTGCGCGAATGTTTGCTGGTGCCCCGGCTTGTCGCATTGGCTGCTTTGGTTTGTCCAGCGGAAATGCAACATCAGGGGCATTCAAATACATTGTACCTTCGCTGTTAAACACTGAAATACGGTTCCACCTGCCTGTTTTTGGGCAGGACTGGCCTACAAGAAACAAATAATAGCAGATGAACAAAAAATTGACCCTCCGATCACTTGGCCATTCCGACCTGAAGCTAACGCCTATAGGTTTAGGCTGTTGGCAGTTTAGCAAACGAAAAAATATGGCCGGAAAATTCTGGCCGGTGATGCAGGACGATGAGATCAAACGCATGGTGGAAATCTCATTGGAAGGCGGTATCAATTGGTTTGATACGGCTGAGGTGTATGGAAGTGGCGCCTCCGAAAGAGCATTGGCTGCCTCATTGAGCGATCTGGGTAAAAAGCCGGGCGAGATCATGGTGGCCACCAAATGGTGGCCGATGTTCAGGACGGCTTCCAACATCCTGAAAACAATAGGTGAGCGAACAGCTGCCTTAGCGCCCTATCCCATCGACCTTTACCAGGTGCATCAGCCCTGGGGTTTTTCAAACGAAAAAGCCGAGATGGAGGCCATGGCGCGCCTGGTGAAAGAACAAAAAATTAGGTATGTAGGTGTCAGTAATTTCTCGGCTACGAAAATGCGATCCGCCTGGGAGGCACTTCAGAATCATGGTATTCAGCTTGTTTCCAATCAGGTGAGGTACAGCCTGCTCGATCGCAAGATTGAATCCAATGGCATAATGGAAACAGCCAAAGAACTTGGTATGGCCATTATTGCTTATTCTCCACTTGCACAGGGGCTTGTTACCGGTAAGTTTCATGATAATCCTGACTTGCTTAAGCATATTGGTATGCGCAAGTATTCTCCGGCTTTCAAATCGGCTGGCATGGAAAAAAGCAAGCCAGTGGTAAAAGCTGTTCAGGAACTGGCCCACAAATATGGTGTTAGCCCCTCGCAGATTGCGCTCAACTGGCTGATTCATGCCCATGGTGAAACAGTGGTAGCCATCCCCGGTGCCACCAAGGAAACGCATGCCAGGGAAAATGCCGGTGCCATGACCTTTGCTTTGACTGCCGACGACATCTTGTTGCTTGATCAGAAGAGTTATCTGTTCAGATAATTTGTTTGTTGCAGTTGGTGACAAGCCGACACCAAATCCATATATTTGCATTTGCAAGCAGGTTGGTCAAAAAAACTTGCTGAGCAAAAAGCCCTTATATAATCAAATGTCAGCACCAATGAAACAGGCAATCTTCATCACAATTATATTTTTTGCGTCGTGGTCAATCCATGCGCAGCCTTTGTTTGAAGAGCAAACAGGCGATCTGAATCCGTTTAGCGGTATTTCTGTTGGTGCCTATGCCGTGCCTGCCTTTGTGGACATCAATGGCAATGGCTTGCAGGACGCATTTTTTGGGGTTGAGTCGGGCAATATTGTGTTCTATAAAAATACGGGCACAACTGAACAGGCTGTTTTTGAGTTGCAAGCAGGCGATGCAAACCCCTTGCATGCTGTGGATGCCATTTCCTATTCCAGTGTTGCTTTCGCCGACATTGATGGCGATGGCGATTTCGATGCCTTTATTGGGAGCGTATGGGCCGTCATTCAATACTATGAAAATACAGGCGATGCCACCAATCCGGTTTTTGTGCGCAGAACGGGTGACGGAAATCCCCTGGATCATTACGAAACGGGCTGGGAAGCCAAAATGGATTTTATCGATATAGATGGGGATGGCGATCTGGACGTTTTTATCGGGGACGATTATGGGGTAATCCGGTTCTATTTGAACACCGGAAATGCGACAACACCGCTATTTGTGGAGCAGACAGGCAGCCAAAATCCTTTGCTGGATGTTTATGTTGGTGATTTTGTTACACCCACTTTTGCTGATTTGGATATGGATGGCGACTATGACCTCTTGCTGGGTGAAGACAGTGGTCACTTGCATTATTTTGAAAATCAAGGAACTGTATCGGAGCCTTTGTTTGTGCAGCTCACTGGCACGGAAAATCCTTTGGGTGACATCAATCTTGGCACAGAATCGAAACCCTGTTTTACAGATATTGATAACGATGGCGATGCCGATGTTTTTATCGGCAATGAGGCTGGTCAGGTGTTTTATTTCAAGAATTTAACGAACCCCACCTCCCTGGCTTCCCATCATCAGGCAGGCATCAGCATCGGGCCCAACCCAACCAATGGTCACCTGTGGCTGCAGAAGCATACAAGCCATCCTGCAAGAGTCAGGCTTTTGGACAATACAGGAAAAATAGTTTTGCAAATAACTTGCCCTGCCGACCAAAAGCTTTGCCATATGTCGCTACTGCCCTTGGCAGCAGGGGTTTATTTTTTGGAGGTTGCAACCGATAGTGGCACTTACCATGAAAAGGTTATCAGGATGTAAGGGGGTCAAAGCTTGAAAAGCTAATAAATGGTTGAAGCAAGCAACTCACGGAAAGCTTTTACTGAAAAGCTTGAAATATAAAACCCAATTGCAGTTTGATTCCTTAAGCGTAAATTCCCTATTTTTGCACGCCCATTCCATGGGGAAATCAGTATACTGGAGAGATGGCAGAGCGGTTGAATGCGGCGGTCTCGAAAACCGTTGTCCGCTTTACGGCGGACCGGGGGTTCGAATCCCCCTCTCTCCGCAAGCAAAAACCGCTGAAAAATCTACTTTCTCAGCGGTTTTGTCGTTACTGAGATGTTGTTAAGCTATTCTGGCAATTGCCCGGCCATCTTTGCTAAAAGCTATAACTCCCCCCTGCCGTAATAAAGCGTGGCAATCCCACCCTAATACCTTGTGGCCTGCGCGATACGATATAACGCTCGTTTAGCAGGTTTTTCACTG
>CAYTUA010000259.1:0-4467 GCA_964440855.1 uncultured Lentimicrobiaceae bacterium | reverse complement strand
AACCAAAGCCACACAAATAAAATGATCGCTGGAAAATAGAACAGGGAGGCGAGCGAAATAAATATGCCGGCATTGAAGAGGTAGTAGGTGGTGTTTTCGGTGTTTTGCATTAAAAGAATGGTATGCAAGGCTGCCAGAATAAACAGGGCTGCCAGCAAATAATCATACATGGCCGTTTGCTGTATTGATTGGCTCATGAGCAATATATAAATGAAAGCACCGATTGATCCTACCCTCAGGCTCAACTGATTGGCAGCCAGTATGGCATTAAAAAAGAGGGCTTGTAACAACATCAGCAAAAAGGCCAGCCCCACAGTTAGCTGGGGTAAGTGGACGAGCCATTGGCTTAGCAGTTGCGAAAGCGGGCTCAAATCATCCTGGCTGATGAAGCTTACAGGTTGCAAAAAAGCAGGTAGCCAAAGCAACAGGGCCGTAAGGATAAGCACGGCATATTGTGCCGCAAAACTTGCCCTGAAAAATTTGACAACCATGGTGAAACCTTTCTTGTTTAAGGTGGAATATTTGCTTAGATAATCTTGTATTTGAGTAAATCAAGCCCAATATCTCCCCTGAAATATTTGCCTTCAAACTGAATTTTCCCAGCATTCTCAAAGGCTTTCTTTCGGGCCTCCTCAAAACTGTAATCTATTGAAGTGATTGCAATGACGCGTCCACCAGCGGTTTTGATTGTTTCATTTTCCACATCCGTTCCGGTGCCGGCATGAAACACGATACAGTTTTTTGTTTCGGCAAAACCTCGAATGGGGAAATGTTTTTTGTAATCACCGGGGTACCCTCCTGAAACAAGCACAACGGTAACCGCATAACGATCGTCGATGGTGATTTTTTTTGTTCCCAGGTTTTCGTGGGCAACGCCTTCAAGCAGGTCAACAAAATCACTGCTGATGCGTGGCAAAATGCACTCTGTTTCAGGGTCGCCCAGCCTTACATTGTATTCAATCACATAGGGTTCCCCTTTTACATTCATCAAGCCGAAGAAAATAAAGCCTTTAAAGACAATACCCTCGTTGCGAAGGCCTTTGATGGTTGGGACAATCACTTTGGATTCCACTTTTTCCATAAATGACCTGTCAGCGAAAACCACTGGTGAAACGGCCCCCATTCCACCCGTATTGGGCCCTGTATCGCCTTCGCCAATACGTTTGTAATCCTTGGCCGATGGCAATAGTTTATAGTCTTTACCATCTGTAATTACAAAAGCAGATAGCTCAATGCCATCCAAAAACTCTTCAATCACCACCTGCGCTGATGCTGTACCAAATTTGCCGTTCAGCATGCTTTTGAGTTCCATTTCGGCTTCATTGATATCGTTGATAATCAATACGCCTTTGCCGGCAGCCAGTCCGTCTGCCTTGAGAACATAAGGTGCCTTCAGTTGTTTCAGGAAATCAATCCCCAATAGCAAAGTCTCGCTTGTCACAGTAAAACTGCCCGCAGTTGGAATCTGGTATTTGTGCATGAAGGTTTTGGCAAAGGCCTTGCTGCCTTCCAGACGTGCGCCAGCTGCATCGGGTCCCACAACTGCGATATGCTGTAAAATGGGCGAGCTATTAAAAAAGTCAGTAATTCCCTCAACTAGTGGTGCTTCCGGGCCAACCAAAACCATGTCGATGTGGTTTTCAATACAGGCATGGGCCAAGTTCTCAAAATCGCTTACATCAATGGGCAGGTTTTTGGCAAACTGTGCCGTTCCTGCATTTCCGGGTGCCACAAATAATTTATTGAGCTTGCTGCTTTGCTTAATTTTCCATGCAAGGGCATGTTCGCGGCCTCCTGAGCCGGTGATGAGTATATTCATATCTTATTTGTTTTCAATGGTTTTTATAATACTTGCCCAGAGCTTTTCGGACGATTGTTGCCAAGTGAACAAGGTGGCACGTTCCAATCCCTTTTTGATAAGGGTTTTTCTTAATTCATCGTTTTCAGTCAATTGCAGCATGGCCCTGGCTATATCTTCAATGTTAAAAGGGTCAATCAATAGTGCCGCATCTCCTGCCACTTCGGGCATGGATGTTACATTGGACGTGATTACGGGCACCCCACATTTGAATGACTCCACAATGGGTATTCCAAAGCCTTCGAAATAAGAAACATAGGTGGTTGCAAGTGCCGAAGCTGTTACAAGACGCAAGTCCTCTGCTCCCAGTCGTCCGCAAAAGATTACTTCCTGCTGATGCTCCATTTTTTCATAGGCCAGACGGATGGATTCGGTCCACCACTTTTTTTCGCCTACCACAAGCAATTTTACTGCTGTTTTGTTTCTAGTCCTGAACAGGTCGAATGCACCGAAAAGCCTGGCCAGGTTTTTGCGCGGGTGCAAAGAGCCGACAAATAAAAAATAGGGCTCCCCTTCGGTATATTTTTCGCGAATATCATCCACTTTATGCTTATCAACAGGTTTGAAAGCCTCATTGATGCCATTATAGATTACATCTATTTTTGATTGATCGATGCCATAAGCCTGGCTAATATCTGATTTGGAAAAGTTTGAAACCGTTCCAATCCTTGTTGATTTTTTTGCAAATCGTGGGAAAAAGTACCTGTAGTAATGCCGAACCAACCAGGGTAAATCTTCTGGAAAGTGCTCAAAATTAAGATCGTGCATTACAGCAAGGATGGGGGTGTTGGTTGAAAGCGAAACGTAGCCGTCAGGCGACAGAAACAGATCAGGTTTCAAACGGCGCAAAGCACGCGCCACCGACCATTCAAACCAGATATAAAAAAGAAAGGGGTGCCTTGCTTGGGGGTGAAGTATCACAGGGGTAACATTGTCTGCATAAATGAAATCAGGATCGGGCTGGCGGTCGAAGAAGAAATAAAAATCTACTTCAGGATGCTGAACAACAATGCGTTTAAGCGTTTCGTGTGTGAACCAACCTATGCCTTCGAGTTTATTTTTTATAAGTAAACGTGTGTTAACGGCTATTTTCAAGACTGGTTTGGGTTTTTATTTAAAGAAATCGAAACGAATAAGTGGTAACTTTGCCGCAAATATCAGAAATTTTATGAAGTCGAGGATAAAAAAGATACTACAGAAACTACTGGGATTTGACCGGTATCTTTTTATTTTTTCGATCAGCATCATCAGCACCCTGCGCTGGAACCGCGACGAGCGCGATTTTATTTATTTTCTCAAGCTTATTCCTGATGGTGGAACGGTGTTAGACATTGGTGCAAACATCGGTATTATGTCTGTTTGGCTTGGACGCAAACTGAAACAATCCCAAATCCTGGCTTTTGAACCTATTCCACAAAATATCAAGGCCTTGAAAAAAGTACTTCGCTATTATGGTCTGCAAAATGTAAAGGTAGTTGAAAAAGCTGTTGGTAACAACAATGGAAAAGCCGAAATGGTAATGCCCATTCTGGACGAAGTTAAAATGCAGGGCCTTAGTCATATTGTGCATGAATCGATCAATGAGTTTAATGATGGAAAAATTTATCAAACCAGCATTGTTAAACTAGACGATTGCCTTGAATTGAAACAAGATGATTTACAGCTGACAGCCATAAAATTGGATGTGGAAAATTTTGAATATTTTGCATTGGCTGGCGCTAAAAATTTGATATCCAAACATAAACCATTGATTTATACAGAACTATGGGAAAATGAAAACAGGAATAAGTGTTTTGAACTGTTGCAACCCATGGGCTATCAGGTAAAGGTAATCCAAAACAAACAATTGGTTGCTTACGACCATAAAAGGCATCATACCCAGAATTTCTTTTTTGTACCTTAGCTCCTTGTAAATCCATAGAAAAAGCAGGCATGCAAAACCGATTTGTACGAAACCTGGCATTTTTGCTTTTCCTTAACCTGCTGGTCAAGCCCTTTTGGATATTGGGAGTGGACCGTGCCGTGCAAAATGCTGTTGGTGATGTGATGTTTGGTTTCTATCTGTCCGTTTACAGTTACTCCTTTTTGTTTTATATTCTGCTCGATCTGGGCATTACCAATTTCAACAACCGGAACATTGCCCAAAACAATCAATTGCTGAACAAGCATTTCGCCGGTATTGCCAGCCTCAAACTAATGCTGGGTTTGCTTTATGCCGTGGTTGCTTTTGGTGTTGGCATTGCCATCGGTTATAATGAAGGACAATTAAAACTACTGGCCTGGATCGGGCTGAACCAAATATTGCTTTCCTTTATTCTTTATTTGCGTTCCAATATTTCAGGCTTGTTGCTTTTCAAAGCCGATAGTTTGATTTCAGTACTTGATCGGCTGCTCATGATATTGATATGTAGTGTGTTGCTATGGTCGGGCTGGGTGCGAAGCCCTTTTCAGATTGAATGGTTTGTATATGCCCAAACCCTTGCCTATGCGCTTACTTTCCTGTTTGCTTTGGTCTTTGTTTTGCGTTTTTCAGGGCGGATCAGGCTGAATTTCAGCTGGCCTTTCTCGCTTATGATTATCCGCAAAAGCCTTCCCTTTGCTTTGCTGGT
>CAYTUA010000258.1:0-5137 GCA_964440855.1 uncultured Lentimicrobiaceae bacterium | reverse complement strand
TAGGCAATTCTGATTTATATAGCCTTACGCTCAACCTGCCGGCCAATGATTATGAATACAAATTTTACCGCAATGCCGGTTGGGGCAATGGTGAGTGGGCAGGGGTACCCAACAGACAGGCAACAGTGGATGATGATGCCACCTTGCACCACACTTGGGGAGGCGAACTGGAATGGGTCAACCTGCAGTGGCCTGCCGATGGCAGCATAGAAGTGGGGGATCATTTTGATGTTTTTGCCCAAGCCTTGATTCCCAATGGCGTTACCGGAAATGCAAACCAAGCCAATGGGCTTAGCTGCTGGATAGGCTACCACACTGAAAACACCGATCCATCAACCTGGCCGGATCAAAACTGGATTTTTACTTTACACAATGGCCCTGTTGGAAACAACGATGAGTTTAAAGGCAATCTGGGTTCAGCAATAAACACACCCGGTAACTACTACTATGCCTCACGTTTTCGGCTTGGCGATTTTGGCGAATACCTTTATGGCGGCTACAATGCCGGAGGTGGCGGAGCATGGGATGGCATTAACAATGTTTCGGGTGAATTAAACGTCACTGCCATTACTTGGCTTGGAACTGATGATGCCAATTGGGGCAATGCCAACAACTGGTTAAACAATCAATTACCTGGAGAAGTTGACCTGGTGTTTATTGACAGCCAAACCCACAATCCGGTCATCAACAATGCAATTACAATTGAACAGCTTACTATACTGAACGGAAGCTCCTTAACCATTGCACCAGCAGGAAGCCTCACAGTTACAGGTGATTTTCAAAACCACAGTGGACAGGCCGGGATCTTGTTACAATCTGATGCCACTGGAACAGCTTCTCTCATCTATGGCATAGGTTTAATTGAAGGCACTATTCAGCGCCATATCACCGGAAGCAGTGATCTAACTTCAGGTGCTTACCATTTTGTTTCGATACCAATCGAGGGAGTGTTCCCACCACCAACAGCGGCCCTTTTCACAGGATCCTATTTGTACCATTTTGATACCGAAAACCAGCAATGGGCAGGCATGGGCGATAGTCCTGACACGGAATTGAATACCCAACAAGGCTATATGATTTTCTATCCTGATGAAGAAATAACCTATACATTTCAAGGTTCTTTTGTGAACGATTGGTTCGGCCCACAGTTGTCATATCACGAAGCCAATGGCACCTCCGGCTGGAATTTAATCCCCAACCCATACCCATCAGCCATTGATTGGGATGCCCTCGAAGAATGGGAAATGCAAAGCCTCAATAATGCCATTTACATTTGGAATGATGGGGTGTATGCTTCTTATGTCAATGGTGAAGGTACCAATGGAGGTAGCAATATCATCCGCAGCGGACAAGCCTTTTTGGTTCAGGCCAATGCTGAGTTTCCTATGATTTCGTTCACCAACAATATCAGGGTCCATAATAACCAAAACATCTTGAAAAATAACAATATTGAGAATACACTTAGAATACATTCCACAGCTGATGGTTTGTCAGATGAGGCGGTTGTGCGATTTCGTTTCGATGCCACTGCCCTTTTCGACAGCAAATATGATGGTCATAAATTATCAAATGATGCGCACTTTCCAAGTATATCAACACAGTCAGAAGAAGGATTATTGTTGAGCATAAACAGCCTGCCATTGAACAACGAAACCACAATCATTCCCTTATCATTTGATTACTATAAAGATGCCCAGGTTGATCTTGATTTCCAAAACACACACAGTTTTAATCAGGGCAGTACAGTTTTACTCGAGGATATAAAAATGCAGGAATTTATTGACCTATCCATTAACCCAACCTACACATTCGAATATCGCCCTGAAGATGACCCTTTTCGGTTTAAGATTCATTTCATTGGCGTAGCCGGGGTATCGCAGCAGCATCCTGAAAAATCGCATCACATCTATGCCTCGGATGGCTCAATCTACATCCACATACCTGAGATGCAAGGGCAAGTTGCAAAGATAAAGATCTATGATGTTCTAGGCAACAGCCTGTATCAAAGCAATATAGTTCTTGAACAGCCAACTATTATTGAATATGGAAAAAGCGATATATTAATAATCCAGGTTATTGCCGGCGATGAAATATTTACAACCAAACTTATTAACCAATAAATCTGATTTTAAAATGAAAAAGTTACTATTGAGCCTTACGTTATTTACCCTATTATTGTTCTCAAGCCATTTGCTTATTGCACAAGGGCCTCCACCAAACCCTCCAAACAACCCAAACGAAGGCGGAGGAGGACCCATTGGCGGCGGCGCCCCCATCGGCAGCGGAACCCTTTTGTTGGTATCACTGGCTGCTGTTTATGGCGCCCGAAAATACCATGCTTTTATTAAAAAGGAAGAACTCGAAGAATAACAACTAACCCCTGCGAATTGGTTGATTCCTGAAGAGCTTATCCCGGCAACCAATTCCAAATTCAAGCGATCCCCTCCCTTTAAAAGTGCAGGCTAATTCCTTGGCCTGCACTTTTTTTTTGGTTTGTCGATAATTAACTCTCAAATAGTTATTTTTGGGGCTCAAAAACAAAATGCCATGAATACCATTCGTTCAATTACTGCTATTTTATTGCTGGCTGTTTTCACCCTTTCCTCCTGCAGCAAAGTGCCCATTACAGGCCGCAGGCAGGTTAGCCTGATACCCGCATCTCAATTGCACTCCATGTCGTATCAGCAATATAATGACTTTCTGAAGGAGCATACGCTTTCCAACAATGAGCAAAACACGGCCTTGGTTAAGGGTGTAGGGCAACGTATGCAGCAGGCCGTTGAGGCTTATTTTGCGGAAGCTGACCAATCTTCTGTATTAGAAGGGTTTGAATGGGATTTTAACCTTGTTGCCAAGGACGAATTGAATGCATGGGCCATGCCCGGAGGCAAGATTGTTTTTTATGAAGGCATACTTCCTGCCACTCGCAACGAAGCAGGCATTGCTGTGGTGATGGGACACGAAATAGGCCATGTGGTAGCAGGCCATGGAAACGAACGTATGAGCCAAATGCTGATGACACAACTGGGCGGCATGGCCCTGTCAGTGGCGATTCATGACAAACCGGAAGAAACACAAGCCCTGTGGCTTAAAGCCTTTGGCATTGGAAGTCAGGTAGGTGTATTACTGCCCTACAGCCGTTTGCACGAGTATGAAGCCGACAAGCTGGGACTGATCTTTATGGCTATGGCCGGTTACGACCCCCATGAAGCCATCCGTTTTTGGGACCGGATGATAGCCATGAAAAGCAATCCATCACCACCAGAATTCATCAGCACGCACCCGGCCGATAGCAAGCGTATGCGCGAAATGAGCCGGTTGATACCAGAGGCAATGAAGTATTACAGGCCAGCTAAATAGATAGTTGGGCGTAGTTTGGAAGAAAATTTGGGCGTAGTTTGGAAACTTCGCCCAACTTTACCGAACCACCCATCACAAACTTATTGTTCCTTGTTTTGCAATATGGACTTTGCAAAAAACAGAGGCTTTTCACTTGTTTATCTAACAGTTTTCACCTTAAACTGGCATTTCATCAACTATTCCAAAAAGCTACATAAAAAAAAACTACAGCGCTGCTAACCAATCATATTCTATGCATTCAAGAGGATAAAACCCAAATTTACCCTAACTTTGTCTGTTCAAAACTCACACCACCATGAAACCTATTCTCAAATCAGTCCTTTTGGCAGGCATCGCCCTGATGATGCTGGGCTGCACCAATCAAACAACAAACATCAGTTCACCGGATGGCAACATCTCTGTAAAAATCAGCCTGACGGAAAAAGGAGAACCGCTGTATGAAGTATCCTTCAAAGGGGAAGTCGTTATCCTGCCTTCCACCATGGGATTTACATTTACGGATGCCCCGCCACTCGGCGAAAACATGGAGGTGCTGCGGACCAAAACACGTTCGCTCAGCGAAACCTGGCAAATGCCTTGGGGCGAACAGCGTTTTGTTGAGAACAGCTTTAACGAACTTCGGGCCGACTTTAAAGAAAATAGCGGTCTGCAAAGAAGTTTTTCTGCTGTTTTCAGGCTGTATAATGATGGCTTGGGCTTCAGGTACGAATTCCCCGAACAGCCCAATCTTAGCAAGGTTCATATAGCCGAGGAAAGAACCTACTTCCGCCTTGCCGGCGACCATACGTGCTGGTGGATTCCGGGCGACTGGGATATTTACGAACACCTGTACAACACCACCCGCTTTTCTGAAATTGACGCCCTGAGCAAGCGCAACCACCCCAACCTGGCACAAACGCATATTCCTGTGAATGCAGTGAATACACCTTTCACTTTGCGCACCGGCAATGGTTTGCACCTGAGTTTCCACGAAGCTGCACTACTGGATTATTCGGGCATAACCCTGCAACTCGACACCGAAAACCTTTCGATGTTCACCAATCTGGTCGGCTCCGAAAACACCGATTACAAGGTAAAGCAGCAAACGCCTTTCAACACGCCCTGGCGCATGATCCAAATTGCCGAAAAAGCAACCGACCTCATCGCATCGCGATTGATCCTCAACCTGAACGAGCCCAACAAACTGGGTGATGTATCATGGATCAAGCCCACAAAATACATGGGCATCTGGTGGGAAATGCATCTGGGCAAATCCACTTGGGATTACGCAGGCACACAGGACATGAGCACCTGGATTGGCAGCCAACCGCATGGCAAACATGGTGCAACTACAGAAAATGCAAAATATTATATTGACTTTGCTGCCAAAAACGGCATTAACGCCCTGCTGATCGAAGGTTGGTACACCGGCTGGGAAAACTGGATTGGTACCGATGCCCGCGAAGGGATTTTCGATTTTGTGACTCCCTATCCTGATTATGACCTGGACGAAGTGGTGCGTTATGCAAATGAAAAAGGGGTGCGCCTGATTATGCATCACGAAACCTCCGCTGCCATCAATACTTATGACCAACAATTGGATACGGCCTTTGCCCTGATGGAACATTATGGTTTTGATATGGTTAAGACTGGTTATGTAGGCACCATCATCCCGAAAGGCGAATACCACCACGGCCAGTGGATGGTAAACCATTACCAGCGCGTGATAGAAAAGGCTGCCAAAACCAAAGTGATGGTGAACGCCCATGAACCGATTATGGCCACCGGGCTGCGGCGC
>CAYTUA010000257.1:0-8668 GCA_964440855.1 uncultured Lentimicrobiaceae bacterium | reverse complement strand
TTTATCTTTGCAGCCAAAATCGATTTTATCTTAAACCTATTGCTTACCAAATGAATAAGACTATAACCGGACACATTGCCCAAATTATCGGGCCAGTAGTTGATGTTGCTTTTGATCAGGAATCAGAATTACCAGATATTTATGACGCCCTTCAGATAACACGCGACAATGGCGAATTACTTGTGCTTGAGGCGCAACAGGCCATCGGACAAAACACCATGCGTTCGATTGCCATGGATTCTACTGACGGTCTTCGCCGTGGCATGAAAGTGGTTTCGCTTGGTAAACCCATCTCAATGCCCACCGGCGACAACATCAAGGGACGCTTATTTAATGTGATTGGCCAACCAATTGACGGACTTGGCGAAGTAGAAGCAGAAGGTTCCTACAGCATACACCGCGACCCACCTAAATTTGAAAACCTCAGTACCCAATCCGAAGTACTTTACACAGGCATTAAGGTAATCGACCTGATTGAGCCTTATGCAAAAGGTGGTAAAATTGGCTTGTTTGGAGGAGCAGGTGTAGGCAAAACGGTTATTATTATGGAGCTCATCAACAATATTGCCAAATCATACGCGGGCATGTCGGTGTTTGCCGGTGTTGGTGAACGCACCCGTGAAGGAAACGACCTGCTGCGCGAAATGATTGAATCGGGCGTAATCAGATATGGAAAAGAATTTGTTGAAAGCCTCGAAAAAGGGGGATGGGACCTTTCAAAAGTTGACCGCAAAGCCTTGCTGGAATCGCAAGCCACACTTGTTTTCGGTCAGATGAACGAACCGCCCGGTGCGCGGGCACGTGTAGCTCTTAGTGGCCTTACCCTGGCAGAGTATTTCCGCGATGGTGACGAAAAATCAGGCGGACGCGATATTCTTTTCTTTATTGATAATATATTCCGTTTTACCCAAGCCGGCTCTGAAGTATCCGCTCTTTTGGGACGTATGCCTTCAGCTGTAGGCTATCAGCCCACATTGGCCACCGAGATGGGTATTATGCAGGAACGTATTACTTCCACAAAACGGGGTTCAATTACGTCGGTTCAGGCCGTATATGTGCCTGCCGATGACCTTACCGACCCGGCCCCGGCAACAACTTTTGCCCACCTTGATGCCACAACCGTACTCAACCGCAAAATTGCTGAATTGGGCATTTATCCTGCTGTTGACCCGCTCGATTCTACCTCCAGAATCCTGTCGCCCGATATAGTAGGTGAGGAACATTACAAAACAGCCCAGAAAGTAAAAAATATTTTGCAGCGCTACAAAGAGCTTCAGGATATTATTGCCATCCTTGGTATGGACGAGCTTTCGGAAGAAGATAAATTAATTGTTCACCGTGCACGCCGTGTGCAGCGTTTTCTTTCGCAACCGTTCCATGTGGCCGAGCAGTTTACAGGCATTCCCGGAACTGTTGTTTCAATTGAAGATACCATCAAAGGCTTCAATATGATTATGGATGGCGAAGTGGACGAATATCCCGAAGCAGCTTTCAATCTGGTAGGCACCATTGAAGAAGCCATCGAAAAAGGCAAGAAACTTATGGCAGATAGTCAGTAAAAAACCCAAATCCAGGCATGAAACTTGAAATAATCACACCTGAAAAGACAATGTTTAGTGGCGAAGTTGACATGGTGCAATTGCCCGGTCTCGATGGCTTGTTTGCCATCCTGAATAACCACGCCCCTATGATTGCTGCCCTTGGTAAGGGAAGGGTAAAGATCATGGAAGACGCAAAAAAGCCTCGTTTCTTTGAAATCTCAGGTGGTATACTCGAAGTGCTCAAAAACAAAGTTTTGGTACTTGCAGAATAGCCCATGTCGCTGGCGGCTGCCTGAGGTTAAATATTTTCCTACTTTTGTCCAATCATGAAAAGGATTGCCATTTTTGCTTCAGGCAGTGGGACCAATATGCGCAATATTGCCGCACATTTTAAGCACAAGCCTGACGTTGAAGTTTCACTTGTTGTTTGTAATAAACAGGGAGCAGGGGTTATCCAGCTTGCGAGTCAATTCAACATTCCGGTACTTTTGATTGACCGTGAAGCATTATACACCTCTAATGAATTGGTGGAATTACTCAAAATACTTCATATAAAGCTTATTGTTCTTGCCGGGTTTTTGTGGCTGATTCCCCCCAGGATGATTGCAGCATTTCCGAACAAAATAATCAATATACATCCTGCTTTGCTACCAGATTTTGGCGGTAAAGGCATGTACGGCCACAAGGTTCATGAAGCGGTTATTGCCGCCGGTAAAGCCTTTTCGGGCATCACCATCCATTATGTGAATGAAAAATATGACGATGGTGCCATCCTTATGCAACAACAAGTTGCCGTTGAAAAAAACGATTCACCGGATACCCTGGCTGCAAAAATTCATCAACTTGAATACAAGTATTACCCGGAGGTAATTAACAGTTTACTTGGTTGATAAGCTTTAAAAGCTATACAGCATTTATTTTATAACAAACTTCTCAACCTGAGCTGCATTTGCTGTGCTGATTCGCACAAAATAAACACCTTTATCCCAGTTAGAAACATCAACAGTGAAACGGGTTTCAGAGGGGGCAACCAACTGATTAAGGAGGCTGCGCCCGGTTAAATCCGAAATCTCAATGCTTGCCTCTGTATTTGCATAAACGGGTACCTGGATCATTGTTTGAGCCGGATTGGGATAAACCTTGCCTATCAGCTTTGTCTTTGCAGCAGCAAGCTCATCGGTTTCTGTTTCAATATCCATAACCGTTATCACCATATCGTCAAAATAGAAGCCATCTCCGGTAACAAAACCATCTGATTTAAGCACAAACGACAGTAAAAGGTTGGTGCCAACAAAATCCGTCAGGTCAATTTCCTCTTGCACCCAGCCTGAAGTGCCGTCATACAAAGGCTGCCCGGGGGCTTGATTGTTCGAACCTGAACGTGTATACTTTCCTTCGAGTGGTGTCCAGCCTACGCTGCCTTCGCTGCGGGCCAATAATTGCACATAATCATATCCCGATTCAATGTCCCATTTAGCCATAAAAGTAAGCATGGCAAAACCGGTATTGGTCAAATCTATAGGTTCAACCAACACAACCGGGTTGTATTCGTTGTTGGCATAATTGCCATTGGGTGAATCAGTAATGCTTCCGGTTGGGCTGTAATAGCTGTTGCTGGTTACATTCCATTTGTTCGAAAACCAATTGTCGAAGGTGTTGCCATCATCCTCAAACACAACGGACGTAACCCCGTAAAATTTCGTCAGGGTATCAGACTGTACAAAACTGCCATTGTCCATATGAACAACAAAGCTGAATTGGGCCCCACTCAGCAATTCGGGATTAAGTTGAATCCAGATTGAGTCATTCACCGATTCGAGTATCTCAAGGTAGCCTATTGATACCGGATCGCTAACAGTGATAATACTTTCGTCAAGTGGTTCAATACTGACAAGCCATTCTTCTGTTTCGCCAAAGCCAAGCCTTTGCAGATCAAAATTGATATAAAAATCGTGGGTGTTAAAAATAAAGGGGCTGTTATCAACAAAGTGACCATAATTACCTGAAAGGAAGCCAGCGAGAAAGTTTTGCAGCATATTTTCCTGACAAAGGGGTACAATCCTATTCAGCGAAGGCCAAAATCCATCACTTGATGAGCCCAGTTCGGGTGTGTATGAGAAGATGGCATTTTTCGTTTCCTGTTCGCCATACATCCAATCGTCCGATCCGCCGTTGGTGGCATAAATAGTGGTGCTACCAGGCCCGATTGTATAATTGTTGTCCTGCGTCATAAGTGTTGCATGGGCATGGAATATTTCATCATCAGGGCAGGTTTCGGTTGTATAACCCCAGGGATAAAGCAAAAGGTTGCTGTAAGAGTGGTAATTCAGGGCAATTTGAAAGTCAATGGTTTCGCATATCATGCGTAAATTATCTGTTTCCGGCTCGCTGAAAGCAGCAGGGCCCCGATAAGTGTCAGAAGAGGGGTTGGGTGATGAGCCATTGTTGTCGATACCCCACATATAGCCAAAATTACGGTTGATATCCACGCCATAACTGCCGCCATTGTTGCGCCTGTTTTTGCGCCACATGCCGCCTCCATTGGGCGAAATCTGCTCGTTGTACATATAGCCATCAGGGTTTACAGCAGGTACAAAATACAACTCATAATTATCAACGAGATTCTTGACTTCGTTGTTGGTTTCATAATTTTCGAGCAAATGCAGCATAAAATACATCATTTGCTGCACCCCAATGCCCTCACGAGCATGTATTAGGGAAGTGTACAAAACCCTTGGTTTATTTTGCTGCACTTCCGGATTATCACTTATGCGCACCCACCATATTGGATAACCCTGATGCGAGTTATCTTCACTAATAGGTTGGCGGGTCGAAACCAAATCGGGCCATTCCTCAGCCATAAAATCCAGCTTGTCAAGAATTTGATCATAGGTGTAAAAACCTCCCATTGAACCCAGCTCCCAATTTTGGGGAATAGGGTAACGCTCAGAAAGATTGCGCACCGGCTCATAATCCTTTGAAGCTTCAATGCGTGCCTGGTACCAGGCTGTCATATCTTCAATAAGGACTTCATAAGCAATGCCTGCATTCTGCAATAATTGCATATCGTAGGCACTGATTTCGGCCTCAATAAAGACTCCCGCTTTGTATGAGCCATTGCCCAAATCGATGCCAAGTGCCTGCAACTGCTGAATTTCGGTGGTCTCAAGCGGAATTCGTACCCGCGAGTAGGTTTCCTGTGCAAAAAGCTGCCCCATGGAAAACAGCAAACTGAAAATAAGGGTGTAAAGTTTCATAATCAAAATTAGTCTGAAAATGGGTATTATAAATTAAGGTGCTAAAGGTACTAAAATAATGGGAAGACTAAATAAGCCATTTGTAGTCAAATTTCATGCATTGACGCCTATTTCCACTCCAACGTATTGATTAAATGTCGGATATCCTTCTTTATAAAATCGATAACAGGTGCCATTGAATCATTGTTTGGCCTGATATTGAAATAAAGTGCGGCACGGATAAAATGATTGGTGCTGTCTGTCAGGTAAAACTGCAAGGGGGAAGCAACACCCTTGCCTGAGAGTTGGTTTACCACACCATAAATATCCTTTTCGGGCATAACGACCAAGCTGTCAGAAATGCCACTGGCTTTAGGCATATGTTGCATCAACATTTTGCGCGCATCTTCAACATAAACCGAAAGGTTGTTGTCAATTGGTTTGTAGCTGATGTGCAGGTTTCCTTTAAATTCGGGGAATTCAATATTAACCCAGTCTTTTTCTTCTGCGGTGAAAATAGTGCCTACCACTGTTGCATAAGCTGGATAGCTAAAGCGGTAATTTTCAAGTGAATCATAAGCAAGGTAGGTCTTTTCGGGCAAATCAATGCGCAAATACCCCCTTGGTTTAGGTGTGTAAGCCTGTTCGCACGCGTAGAGGAAAAGCATGAAAAAAATCAATAAAAACAATTTGCTATTGCGATTCATCAGAATTGGATTGTTTCTTTGTATTGCGGAAAGCTTTTATTTGTTTAATCCGTCGTGAGTCGGCATCTGTTACCTCAAAAACAAAATCAAGGCATTTGATAATGGTGCCAACTATTGGGATACTACCTTCAATTTCCAACATCAGCCCGGCCAAGGTGTCGGAGTCACCCTGTACTTTTTCAAAATAGTACTCATCAATTTCCATCACCTTGCAAAAGTCAATCAAATTGGTTTGCGCCTCAAACAGATAATTTTGTTCGTCTATTTTTTTGTAAAAGCTTATTTCGGCCTCCATATCAAATTCATCGCTTATATCCCCCACAATTTCTTCAATAATATCTTCAAGCGTAAGCAAACCCGCTGTTCCGCCATACTCATCCACCACAATGGCCATATGGATTTTCTTCTCACGGAATTCCTGCATCAGGTCGCTGATCTTTTTATTTTCAGGAACAAAAAATGCCGGTCTGATCAGGCTTTTCCAATCAAAATCAGTTTTATCGAGAAAAGGCAATAAATCCTTGATGTATAGTATCCCCAATACTTTATCGAAATTAACTTCATAAACAGGGATGCGAGAAAATCCGCTGTTAAGAATGGTGTTCAATACGGTTCTGAAATCGATATTCACCTCAACTGCCGTAATTTTTACCCGCGATTTCATGATGCTGCGCACTTCCTTTTCGCTAAAGGTGGCGATGCCTTTCAACATTTTCTTTTCCTCGGGTGGAGTAGATTCATCAGAAGTTATATCAATGGCAGCCGAAAGATCGCTAACCGAAAGATTGTGGGAACGGTGCGCCAACCTGTTGTCAAGGAATGCAGTTGAACGTACCAAGGGAAAACTCAGGGGTTTAAAAACAACTATCAATACCTTCATCGTGCCAGCCATGAAACGCGCAAGTTGCAGGGGATATTTGTTGGCCATAACTTTGGGAATAATTTCACCAATCAATAAAATTAAAGATGTGATAACTACTACCTGTATTAGAAAAGAAACTACCGGATTTGTTGCCTCTGTAATAATCCTGACCGAAATAAAGGAAGACAAAATGATGATGGCCACATTCACCAGGTTGTTGCCTATCAATATGGTAGCAAGTAATGTCTTGGGATTATCGCGCAAGTCCAGTATGAGTCTGCTAATTTTTGTATTATTGGTACAGAGTTCCTTTAAGTCGTTGGCCTTTAGCGAAAAAAAAGCTGTTTCGCTTCCCGAAATAAGTGCAGAAAATAACAACAGCAGCAAAAGCAGTCCTATACTTATCGTAAACTCAGGGATGGAAAAGGGGGCAGCCTCAAAAAGGAGTACTGCCATGATTCGTTCAGAAGGGTCAGGATCAGGGTTATCCAAAATAATATAGTTTAGTTTTACGACTGCAAAATTAGTAATAAATCCATATGGGGCTTATTATTATGCCATTAACTTTTTTCCTGTACAATAAAAGCTTTGCCATGAAAAGCACCATGTTTTCTCAGAATGGCAAATCGTCTTCGGGTGTGGCAGGGGGCACAGTGTCAGTACTATTTTCGCTTGTAGCACTTCTGTTATCAGCATACGATGGTCCATCAGTACGCTGCTCAGGGTTTATGCCGCTTTTAGAAATCAGGTTTATTTTATCTGCCACTATTTCTGTAATATAGCGTGTATTTCCCTGACTGTCATTATATTGACGGGTTTTAATACGTCCTTCCACAAACATCAAGTCACCTTTCACATAATTGCGGCGACCTTCGGCCACATCGTTGGCCAGGTTTCCCCAAGCCACAATATTATGCCATTCGGTTTGTTCCTGCCAATTGCCATCGCGGTCGCGATAGCGTTCGCTTGTTGCCAGCGAAACGGTCATTTTTTTTCCACCATTGTCGAATGTGATCACCTCAGGGTCTTTCCCCAGGCGTCCGATCAGCATTGCTTTGTTCAATCCAGCCATTTCAAAAAAGTGTTTTTAGTTTATTCATTAGGATTTATCCGTACAGCCCGTTATCAGCAAGAAATCGGTCGATCAGGCGCGGAAACGGATATTGATCCAATTGCTTTCTATGAGTCAAAATTACATTTTTTTCTGTCAAGTCCGTTATCAAGGGCTCAATTTGTATGCTGTAGAAAACGGCAAAAATGGTTTGGTGTGTGAGCTGATGCTTATAAACCGCTGAGCGGCGTTTCAGATGAAATGAGTTAGTGCCCGCCAATTGCCTCCACTTGTCGTTTTCGCTGAGGGCCTCAAAACTGGTTTCTACTTGTGTTTCAATCATAGGAAAATCGAAAAGTCCTTGCCAGATATCTTTTTCCTTTCGATGGTGCAGATACACACCCTTTGAGCCATCAGGCATGGATGTTTCAAAAAAGAAGTAATTGAAAAACCTTTTTCTGTTGCGCGCTTTCCCCATTTTAAAAGGCAATTTATCTACAAGTCCTTGGCCATATGCAAAACAGCTTTGTTGCAATACACACTGAAGGCATGAAGGGTTCGCAGGCACACATTGCAATGCGCCGAACTCCATAATCGCCTGATTGTAATCTCCCGGGACTTCTTTAAGCAAGAGCTCATCAGCCAATTTTTGAAAATGCTTTTTCCCAGCAACTGTATCTATTGGCAGCTGTATACCAAAATACCTGGACAGTACACGGTACACATTCCCGTCAACAACCGCATGTGGCTGATTGCCAGCAATAGAGCTAATAGCTGCAGCGGTATAATCCCCAATACCTTTCAAGGTTTTCAGGGTATTGAAATCGGTAGGAAAACGACCGTTATAGGTTGCAACCACCTCTTTGGCAGTAGCGTGCAAGTTTCTTGCCCGACTATAATACCCCAAACCCTGCCACATTTTAAGTACTTCCTGCTCATCAGCAGCAGCCAGGGAATCTACAGTAGACCATTTCTGCAAAAAGCGGCTAAAATAGGCAATCCCCTGATCAACACGTGTTTGCTGTAGAATAACCTCGCTTAACCAAACTATGTAAGTATCAGCACTTTGCCTCCAAGGAAGATCCCTTTTGTTTTTATCATACCAATATAAAATTTGTTTGCCAAAATCTGTCATACGCATCGAAAATATTTATAAAGAGACAATTAAGAATGAAAAAAGTTAAAAAATATATGGCTGATTAAAAAAATATTCTAACTTTGCCCTTCCAAATAAATATCTAATATCTAATCATTTAAAAACGTTAAAGATA
>CAYTUA010000256.1:0-3007 GCA_964440855.1 uncultured Lentimicrobiaceae bacterium | reverse complement strand
CAGCCGGTTGGCAGTAATCTCTCTGTACATTAAATAGAATTGGCCACATAACACAGCGTATTGTTATTAATATTTTTACACAAATATCGTTCCAATACCTTGATTTTTCGACAAAAAGCATAATAATCATTGCCATATAAGCATAATGTTCCCGATAAAACACCTATTCCATTGGAAAATGGCGTGCTTATTTATTGGTGTAATAGTTGGAATATAAGCTATATAGATGCGTGAGGTCTTGCTTTGTAAAATGCTAATTTCTTAATGGTTCAAGAAGAATGTTTTACCATGAAAGCATTAAGAATTGCAATAATTGGCGTTTATTACCTCTTAACTTCTTAATGGTTTAAAAAAACACTTTTCATTTTGAACTAAGCTGCATGGGGCTTTTAGATAAGGGGTCAATCTTCAGTATTTTAGCCAGCAGGGAATAAAGTATTGAATTATGCTCTTTGAATGCTTCGGGCTTTTCGAAGAATAATTCAACGGCAACAGCAAAAAACTCCTCCAGGTTGCTGCTGGCATAGTCCCTGAAAAAGGATTCGCCTATGTTATTGCTGGTCATAATTGCTATTTCCTTTTTGGCTTCCACATCAAATTGCTGCATGGTTTTCCTTTCGTAAAAATCATATTCATCGTTTTCGATGATATTGATTAAGCGCAGGGCATGCGCCATTTCGTGCAAACCCAAATGACGCCCGTCTTCATGCGAGCTAAAGCCTTCTTTCAGGCTGCGCCACGAAACCACGATTAATCCACCCAGGTTGACCTCGCCTTTGTGAAAATTCCTTGTAATACGCGAATAATAATCGTCCGGATAAATCAGGATGCGGTAGAAATGCCTGAAGTAAATGTACGGATAGCCAAAAGTTAGCTGAATGGCACTGCCGGCAATCAAAGCCTTCATTTCGGGTGTAACTTTTTTAATCCCTCCGCGTGGTATGAAGTCCTTTTTATCAATGAATTTTTGCACCCGCTTCTCGAAAAGTATTCTCTCCTTATCGTTCAATTTGTTGTAAAGTGGAAAATTGCGGACAAGGTAAGGTCTGTACATGGGCCTGAGGCTTCGCAGAAACCAATATTTTGCCGATGATTTCCTGATTGCCAGGGGCGAATCAGTAAAAAAATGGAGTCGAAAATACAAAAGGACAATTGCCATACATAACGCAAAAAGGGGAAGAAGATATTCTACAAATGAATGCTCATGCATGGGGTCCACTTTATTTTGGCAAAAAATTATTACTACAGACCTTTTAAAATGACAATTACCAAATATAAAGCATAAATGCTTTGATCAAACATGGGTATTGCCGTTCGAAGCAACCTGTTTTGGACGTTACAGATCCAGATTTATCATTACTCCACCAACACCTCATCAATAAATATCCAGGCCTCGCCTCCTGCCCCCAGATGCCAGTCGGGAATAGTGCCAAAACTTGTGGCCTCAATCTTTACAAACCGGGCATTTACTTTTACCTTGCTGCCCATATCCACATGCTGCACTTCATAATCATCTTTGCCCAGGGGACTTTCAATCAGGGCCACCTCCCTGAAATTTTCGCCATCCGCCGAAACCGAAAAACGAACAGTTGTTGGCAACCAAATCCAGGAGCGTATCTCCTGCAAAAAACCGGCGCCTACATAGGAAATGGGCTGCTGACTACCTAAGTCAACAACAGCTTCGAAATCAATTCCCTGATACCCATGCCAGTTGCCCAGCCGGAAGTTTTTTACCCCCCGCATGCCGTCAATCAGGGCTTCGGGGCCGCCGCCGTGGTAATTGTTGTCAAGGGGAGGAGTGATGCTGATGCTGCGGTTGTGGTCAATCTTAATAAATTGGGCTTCAACAGGCTTGCTAAAGCCTAATTCTTGTTTCCAGGCAACAGCCTTTAATGTGGCGTCTTTATCAAGCCTGAAAGGAGCTGCATAGGCAACAGACTGCTTGTTGGGCAGGCTGCCATCCAGCGTATAATAGATTTCACAGTCCGGCACAATAGATTCAATGCCAACCTCAACAAAATCACGTATGCGGGTGCTTGCTGTTTTTATAACTGGCACAGGCAGCAACTGATTTTCATTGATGTGGGTTACGGGTACGTTTCCCTCGCCGCTACCCCAGTTTTTATTTGGCTGGGGGCCCATTTCAAAATGCAGGTGCCCGCCCTGCACAATATCCTCATGCGAAATAAAGGATTTGTTATAGGTTTCATCATTGAGCCTGGCCGATTGGATATAGAAATTCTTTTTTGAAACATTATTGGCTGTAATCTTGAATGTATTGCCATTTTCCAGTTGAATTTCCATTTCGGGAAACCAGGGGGTGCCAATGATGTATTCTGCTTGACCGGGGCTTACGGGATAAAAACCCATGGCACTCATAACCAGCCAGGCCGACATTTGGCCACAATCCTCGTTGCCGCTAAGCCCGTCGGGGAGGTGGGTATAAAATTCATCCATTATTTGCCTGGCGCGGTGTTGTGTTTTCCAGGGCTGGCCCACAAAATTATACAGATAGGCCATGTGGTGGCTGGGTTCGTTGCCCTGCGCATATTGGCCAATCAAACCGGTGATGTCTTTCATATCGCGGCCACTGATGGGCGCTTCCGTATGGAACAATTCATCAATTTTGGCTGCCAGCTTTTCGCGGCCACCATGTAGCGCCATAAAGCCGGTGATGTCCTGTGGCACATAAAAACTATAATGCCATGAATTGGCTTCGGTAAAATGCCAATCCACTGTAGTGGGATCGAAAGGCTCGAGCCAGCCGCCATGCATGCGGGGCCGCATAAAACCTGATTCGGGATCAAAAATATGTTTGTAGCCCTGTGCCCGTTCAATGTATTTGTTGTAAACATCTTCCTGACCCAAATCTTTCGCCATCAAGGCGATGCACCAATCGTTATAGGCATATTCCAGTGTTTTCGAAATGGATTCATGCTCCAGTTCGCCGGGAATGAATCCATATTGTTGATAAACATCCAGGCCGTGATGCTCCTGTGTGGCACTG
>CAYTUA010000255.1:0-3405 GCA_964440855.1 uncultured Lentimicrobiaceae bacterium | reverse complement strand
ACTTCCGGAGGCGAAAACAGGGGTAACCGTGAACAGGAAATCAGCAATATTTCACGGTCACTCAAAAGCCTCGCAAAAGAACTGGATGTGCCTGTGCTGGCACTTTCGCAGCTAAGCCGTAATGTTGAAAGCAGGCCCGGTTCAAAAAAACCTATCCTTTCCGACTTACGCGAATCAGGTGCCATTGAACAGGATGCCGACATGGTTATTTTTATTTACCGGCCCGAGTATTACGGTATGACCGAAGACAGCGAAGGAAACTCTACAGCAGGCCAAGCGGTTGTGAGCATAGCCAAACACAGAAACGGCAAGCTTGGAGATGTAAACCTCCGCTTTGTCGGGCAGTTTGCACGATTTGAAGACCTCGAATCAACAAAGAAACACCCGGATACCATTAGCCCGAATCAACATTTTGATATCCAGACGAAAACAGTTTCTTCAAAAATGAACGATGATACCGATTATCTGCCTGGGCCAGACCAGGATGAGCCGCCCTTTTAACCAATTCAATATACGCTTTAAAGATGTTAAACCCGAAATTGTTTATCCTACACCTGCCTCTGATAGCAGCGTTTTTGCTTGCAGGCAGTGTACTTAACGCACAAAAAAGCATTAACCTGAGCTACAAGCTTTCATCAGGTCAGGAATATAGGCTTGTTACCAATACTGAGCAAACTATACAGATGGAAGTAATGGGACAATCAATGACAATCATCCAAAACATTGACAATTATCAGGATATGGTGGTTATGGGGATCGATGCACAAGGCCATACGGAGTTGGAATTTACTTATAAACGGATCAAATTTGTCCAGGATGCAATGGGCATGGAAATACGCTATGATTCAGACAATGTTGAAAAAACGGAAAACCCTGTGCTTGAGGAGATGGCTAACGGCATAAACAAACTGATCGGCACAGCCGTTCAAACGACCATTAACCGATTTGGAGTGCCCCTGTCGAACATTGTTGGCGAAGTAATCCCTGATGATGCCAACGCTCAGGGCGCGGAAACCTGGATTGTGACGATTTTCGCAGGATATCCTGTAAATGTTGGTGAAAGCTGGGAGGTTGATACACCCGTTGAAATTGGTTCCGGGATTGGGTTAAAAGGCACCTACAGGCTGGATGAAATAGCAGGGGAAACGGCTAAGATATCATTTACAGGCACCTTGTCCCTAACCGAAACAGGATTCACTTCAGCTGAGGTTGATGGAGAAGTGTCGGGACTTGTTGAACTGGATATTGCTTCCGGCTGGACCAAATCAGCCACCATCAGACAAAGCATGTCGATGATGATGGAAGAACAAGGCCTGTCAACACCAATGACAGTGCAAAGTGTTACAAAACTCACTTCCAAACAATTAACACCAGAATAAAGATGCATCGCAATACAACTATTTTTTAAGGTTCATTAATCACTTGTCTGCTGTGAAGCATTTTAAGTTAATTTTTAAAAAACTGACTGTCGTAGTTCACCATGGCGTATTTGGGTTGGGCCTAATTGCGCTTATTTTTATCATACTGAGTTTCACCGATTTTCCATATTATGCCTATTATTGGCTGGGCACTGCCAACGCAAAAAATACCCAAGAACCTGATTATATTGTTGTTATGGGAGCTGGCGGCATGCCTTCCGCAAAAGGGGTATTGCGGTGTTATTTTGCAGCCAAAGCTTCCGAAATTTATCCTGAAGCAAGACTGATAGTCACCCTGCCGGCCGATTCTGCTGGTTTTGACCAAAGTGCCCACCAATTGATGATTGATGAATTGGTCGCGCGTGGAATTGATAGAACAAGGATTTTGTCGGAGCACAAAGGGACAAACACCTACACCCAAGCAAGGGAAATCCGCCAAATGATTGCAGAACTCAGTCCCAGCCTGATGTTGATTACATCACCAGACCATATGTACCGCAGTGTGCTGACTTTTAAAAAACAAGGCTTTGAAAAAACCGGTGGACTGGCAACATTTGAACATGCGCTTGATCAGGAATTGCTATATGAAAAAGATGAATCAGGTAAAATAACAGACAAAAGCAGCAAAATGCTTGGGTTGCGGTACAATTTTTGGGGCTATCTGACTTATCAAATCACTGTTTTGCGTGAATATATTGCCATTGCTTATTATAAACTGAGGGGATATATCTGAAATACAATTTCTTGCAAAGGAAAAAGCCTCACCATATATAAAATGATGAGGCTTTTTGTTTATTTGTTTAGGTGTTTAAGCAAGCACTTTGCCAACCAACTCAGCAGCTTCCTGTAGCTGAATGGCCGAGTACACTTTTAGGCCTGATTTGTCGATCAATTCTTTTCCTTCCTTGGCATTGGTGCCTTGCAACCTTACAATGATGGGGATATTAATTTCGCCAATATTTGTATAAGCATCTACAATACCCTGTGCCACGCGGTCGCAGCGGACAATGCCGCCAAAAATATTCACCAGAATGGCTTTTACGTTTGGATCTTTCAGTATAATCCTGAAAGCTTCCTCCACCCTTTTGGCATTGGCTGTGCCGCCAACATCCAGGAAGTTGGCCGGTTCGCCGCCGTACATTTTGATCATATCCATGGTAGCCATAGCCAATCCGGCACCGTTTACCATGCATCCAACATTTCCATCGAGTTTTACATAATTCAAATCGAAACGACTGGCTTCCACCTCGATGGGGTCTTCCTCGCTCAGGTCGCGCATGCCGGCAATTTCCACATGGCGATACAAGGCATTGTTGTCGATGGTAACCTTGGCATCGGCAGCAAACACGCGGTCGTCAGCCGCTTTGATCACCGGATTGATTTCGAACATACTGGCATCTGAACCCACATAGGCTTTGTAAAGAGCCTGCACAAACTTCACCATTTGCTTAAAAGCCTCTCCGGACAAACCCAGATTGAAGGCAATCTGCCTTGCCTGAAACGCCTGCAAGCCCACCCTCGGGTCGATTTCTTCCGTAAAAATCTCATCGGGCGTTTTTTCGGCAACAGCCTCTATATCCATGCCACCATGTGGCGAATACATAATCATATTACGGCCGCTTGCACGGTTGAGCAATACGCTCATATATATCTCGGTAACGGATGAAGGACCTGGATAATAAATGTTTTGTTCGATAAGCACTTTTTGAACAAGCTTGCCATCTGCACTTGTTTGTGGTGTTACCAGCATCATGCCGATAATTTGGTCGGCATACAATTCCACTTCTTCAATGGTCTTGGCAATCTTAACGCCTCCGCCTTTTCCACGGCCACCAGCATGTATTTGTGCCTTAACAGCCCACTTATCTGAGCCTGTCTTTTTTTGTATTTCCTTGGCTGCCTCCACAGCTTTGGCAGGTGATTCGGCTACGATACCGAAAGGAACAGAAACGCCATATCCGCTGAGGATTTGCTTGCCTTGAAATTC
>CAYTUA010000254.1:0-3944 GCA_964440855.1 uncultured Lentimicrobiaceae bacterium | reverse complement strand
ATCAGGCCTGCCCTGACTGCCGTCGCCACCGGCAATGCCGCTCGAACCGCCCTCTTCATTGTTGCTTTGCGAGCCTTTGAAAAGGGCACGTGGGTTAACCTCAGGTTGCGGAGGGATTTCTTCTATTGGTTCGGGTTCAGGAATTATTTCTTTTTCAATTTCCTCTTCCGGTTCTTCTTCGGCCGGTTTTTCTATTTCCTTTTCCGGCTTGGTGTCGGGTATCACCAGTGATTCATCTGTTGTTTGTGTGACGATTTCCTCAACAATTTCTTCTTCGGGCGGGCTAACCGGCACAGGCACAGGCTTGGCTTGTGGGGCAGGGTTTTCGGGAATGATTTCCCCATAGCCCGAATCAGAATAGCCCAGGATGACCTCAACACCTTCCTCGCCCGGAAGTGGCAATGGGGTACGCAAGGCCAGAAAAAGCAGTGCCAGCAGCAAAACCACATGAAATAGAATGGTGCCGATAATACCTTTTCGTTTGTCTTTGTCAATTTTCATGCTCATTTCCTTGGGGAAGTAGCTAAAATAACCTTGTGCTTGGTGTTCCGTTTCGTATTGATGTTGTTCACCACATCGATTACATTGACAACATATTGCACGGGAACAATCTTATCAGCACGCAACACCACCGAAGCTTCTTGTTGAGCAGCCAGGCTGTTTTCGAGCCTTGATTGCAAATCAGCTTCAGCCACACGGCTTTCTTCAATAAAATAGTTCAGGTTTTCGTTGATATAAATCGTAATGGTTTGTTTGGCCATGGTTTTGCTGCTGCTTGTGGGCAACAGGAGTTTGATGGCATTGGGGGCTACCAAAGTGGAAGTAAGCATAAAAAAAATCAGCAACAGAAATACGATATCCGACATGGATACCAGGCTGAAGGCTATGCTGCGTTTGTTTCGTGTTTGGATGGCCATAAAAATAGGTTATTAGATATTCCTGAATTCTTTTTGTAACAATTAGCGTGCCGGCTCGTGCAACACATCCATAAATTCGGTGGCACGTGCTTCGAGCATATATACCACTTTTTCGATGCGCGACACCAGGATGTTGTAAAATATAAATGCCAGGATGCCAACGATAAGACCTGCTACGGTGGTGATCATGGCCTGATAAATACCTGATGAAAGCAGGGCAATATCAATGTTGTTGCCGGCCATCGACATATCATAAAAGGCGCGTATCATCCCGATCACTGTTCCCAGAAATCCCAGCATGGGTGCTGCCCCGGCTATGGTAGCCAGGCCTGCCACTCCTTTTTCCAGTTTGCTCACTTCCAGCTTGCCCACATTTTCAATGGCGGCATTGATATCGTTCAGGGGTTTGCCAATGCGCGAGAGGCCTTTTTCAATCATGCGGGCTATTGGCGACCTGTTGTTGTGGCACAAAGCCTGCGCAGCCTCCAGTTTGCCGCTGTGGATATATTCACGGATGCTGTTCATAAAGCCTTTGTCGTGACCCGATGCCCTGTTGATCACCAGGTAACGCTCAATGAAAATATAAACGGCAATAATGGAAAAAACGGCAAGTACGGCAACTATCCAGCCCCCTTTCATGGCCAATTCGAGTACTGACATGGAAAGCTCACCAGCTTCGTTTTCAATTGTTTCTGCCGTATTGGTCAGATCATTAGCCACTGTGTGGGCTTGTAATAAAATTCCTTTGAACATGGGTTAAAATTTTGATTTAAAGGTAATCCAATTTCCTGAAAGGCTCATTTTTTGCTTTGCCGAATTCTCAACATCATCTTGTTAACAATAACTAATTGTTGGCTGTTTTATTTTAATGTGGCTAAAAATCCACCGGATTCATGGTTGATGAATGTAGCCACATGAACTGTCTTCGCTGGCTCCTGTTACCGATGCCAGGCAATTGGTGAGGTCATTTATGCGCAAATAACCCAAAAAAGCAAAAACAATGGCTTCTTTAAAATTGACCAACTGCGCTTCGGGAATGGCGATGGTGTGCTTGCTTTGCGTGCGTATGCAGTCCATCAGAAAAGCATTATAAGCACCGCCGCCCGTAACAAGCATGGTGGTTGGCTTCAACTGATTGGTGGCTTTGGCTATTTGAAAAGCCATATGATGACAAACAGTATTCAACATATCATTGGCAGGCAGCGAAGCCTGGTATAAAACAGGCAAAAACATTTGCCGCACCCATTCGCGTCCAAGTGATTTAGGGCCAGGTTGTTGATAGAACTCAAGTGCGTTTAGTTTTTGCAGCAAATCCTGGTTTAGCTGGCCACTGCTGGCCAAATCGCCATTCTCATCATAGACGCTGCCAACTTTTTGTGCCAGGCTATTCAACACTTGGTTGGCAGGGCAAATATCATAGGCCACACGTTTTTGGTCTTGTTCAAAAGATAGGTTGGCAATGCCGCCAATATTGAGGCAAATGCCATAATCGCCAAACAACAGGCGGTCGCCTATTGGCACTAAGGGTGCGCCTTGTCCGCCTTTTTGAACATCCATTTTACGGAAATCGTTTACTACGGTGATTCCTGTGATTTCAGCCATTCTTTTCCCATCTCCAATTTGCAAAGTGTAAGCTTCTTCAGGCTTATGAAAAATAGTGTGCCCATGCGAGGAGATCAATTGGGGATTTAGTTTATAATCTGAGATAAAAGCTGCGACAAGCCTGCCCAGATAGGTACCATATTCCTTATCCAGTTCTGAAAGCAGTGCAGGAGGCCTGTCAAAAGCTGTAATGAGTTTATTTTTCCAGTCGGTCGGGTAGGGGATACAAGCTGTAGCCTGAACCTGATAGTTCCATTGCCTATCGTAGGAAAATCGGCAACAGACCAGATCAACTCCGTCCAGGGAAGTGCCCGACATCAGTCCGATTACAGTTTTAGCTTCCATGGTGAAAAAGATTACTTTGCAATAGGCTGTTATTAAGCATGCTAAAGATACTCAACTGCCTTTTCCAGTTGAATACCTCGCGAAGCTTTTACCAGAATATCATACCCTTTAACAGGATTTTTTTTCAGGTATTCGCATAGTGCATTTACATTGTCAAAAGCCTTCCAGTCATCTCCACGATAAACCTCGCCAAATGCTTCCCCAACCAGTATAACTTCGCGGGCGTCCATATCACTGAGCTGTTTTAAAATCTCAGCATGTTCGAAAGCACTATCCTGCCCCAATTCCAACATATCGCCAAGGATATACAACGGCTTTTGGTTACGGATTTGCTCAAAACTTTTAATGGCTTCAGTCATGCTTACCGGATTGGCGTTGTATGCATCGAGTACCAACCGGTTGTCTTTTGTTTGCAGAAGTTGGGAACGGTTATTTGAAGGAACATAACTTTTTATGGCCTCATCTATATCTTCCATTTCAACACCAAAATAGCAACCAATGGCAATAGCTGCAAGTATATTTTCCAGGTTGTAAGCACCTATCATACTTGTTTTGAGCTGCGATTGCATGCCCTTATGTTCCCAAATCAGGTGCAGGTAGGGGCTTAGGGCAACAAGCTCACCGTAGAGGTCGGCTTGTGTGGACTTCCCAAAGGTAAACCGGTTGATATTACGCGATAAGGTATTCAATAAGTTGTTGTCCATATTGACAAAAAGCATGCCCATATGGTCATCTATATAGGTATAGAGTTCACTTTTGGCATTGATAACACCCGTAAGGCTGCCAAATCCTTCGAGGTGGGCTTTGCCAATATTTGTGATCATTCCGTAGTGGGGTGAAGCCAACTGACAAAGATGCCTGATTTCGCCTAAATGATTCGCCCCCATTTCGATAACAGCGATTTCTGTAGTGGGTTTCAGGCGAAGCAAGGTAAGCGGCACACCAATGTGGTTGTTCAGGTTTCCTTGTGTATAAATGGTGTCGTATTTTTTTGATAGTACAGCAGCACACAGCTCCTTGGTAGTTGTTTTGCCGTTTGAGCCCGTAATGGCCAGTACTTTGGCGGGCATTTTGCTGCGG
>CAYTUA010000253.1:0-9158 GCA_964440855.1 uncultured Lentimicrobiaceae bacterium | reverse complement strand
TGAAATAGGTATTAAGAAACTTGTTTTTAAGCCTTCTAAAAGTATTTTCGAATTTGTTGACCTCGATATCATGCGCGGTGCCCTAAAAATGCACATTCTGCAATCTTTTCATTCATACATTCGTAAGTATTTTACCCATCCCAAACTGCTGCGTATTTTGGAATTTCCAATACTATTTTTGGGTGCCACAGCGCAAAAAACGCCGGCCTTATACAGTTTGATGAACTACGGCGATATGATTTTAGGAACCTGGTACCCCAAAGGGGGTATGTTTGAAGTGGTAAAAGGTTTCGAATCACTTGCTGTTTCGTTAGGGGTTCAGTTTCATTACAACCAGGAAGTTGTTTCCTTTGAATATGACAAAAACAAAGTAACTGCCATTCAAACCAAAACAGACCGCTATGAGGCTGATTACGTTATAGCCAGTGCAGATTACCATCATATTGAGCAAAAAATCCTGGAACCAGAATACCGCAATTATTCGCCTAAATACTGGGAATCGAGAACCATGTCGCCCAGCTCATTGATTTATTTCCTGGGCATTGATAAAAAACTCAAGGGTATGCAACACCATACTTTAATTTTCAATAAGGATTTCGAAAAGCATGCCCATCAAATTTACGAACAGCCACAATGGCCCGAAAATCCTTCTGTTTATCTGAGCTGTACTTCTCAAACCGACCCGACAACAGCTCCGCAAGGAATGGAGAACTTGTTCATTCTGATTCCTGTTGCCCCCGGTTTAGCCGATACTGATGAGGTGCGCCAGCAATATTATGATTTTTCGGTAAAAAGGATTGAAGAGACTTTGGATATTTCATTTTCCAAAAATGTGATTTTCAACCGCATGTATTCCAATCGCGACTTTGCCACCGACTATTATGCATACAAGGGCAATGCTTATGGATTGGCCAATACCCTGAAGCAAACAGCCATTTTAAAACCTTCCATGTTCAACAAAAAGCTGAGTAATTTGTTATATACCGGACAGCTTACAATTCCGGGTCCTGGTGTGCCTCCGGCCATAATTTCGGGACAGGTTGCAGCTTCCCAAATCATGAAAAAAAATAAAAATCTTTAACCCATGAAAGCCCTCTACGATCATATTTCGCGACGTACAAGCAAAATGACCACCCGTGCGTACAGCACCTCATTTTCGCTTGGTATCAGGCTTTTTAGCACAAGGTTTCATGATCCGATTTATGCAGTTTATGGTTTCGTACGTCTGGCTGATGAAATTGTTGATACATTCCATAATTACAACAAAGACGAATTGCTGGCCGAATTCAGACGCGATACCAAACTGGCCATCGAGCGCGGCATCAGCCTGAACCCTATTTTGCAGAGTTTTCAGGACACAGTGAACAGGTACAACATTGAATGGGAATTGATAGACCGTTTTTTGAAAAGTATGGAAATGGATTTGGAGGATATCGAATATAACCACATGTTGTTTGAGGATTACATACTGGGCTCGGCAGAAGTGGTTGGTTTGATGTGCCTGCGTGTTTTCACTGAAGGGGATGAAGAGAATTATAAAAAGTTGAAAAGGCCTGCCATGCGTCTGGGCTCTGCTTTTCAAAAAATAAATTTCCTGCGCGATATGCACTCGGACTACAAGCACCTTGGCCGCACTTATTTTCCTGGGATTGACATGGAGAATTTTGACAAAAAGACAAAAGACGAAATTGAAGCAGACATCGAAAAGGATTTCAAGGATGGGCTCGCGGGGATCAAAATGTTGCCCCATGGAACCCGTTATGGCGTGTATGTTGCTTATGTTTACTATTACAATCTCTTCAAAAAAATAAGGCGCTTGCAAACTGGAAAACTACTTGAAGACAACAGGGTAAGGGTTCCAAACAGCACCAAGTATGCCCTATTGGTATCCTCTTATCTTCGTTACAAACTAAACCTGTTGTAGAATAGTGAAACTACTTTTTATTTTCTTTTACCTCACTGCGCCTCAGCCCGTTGCTGATTGGCAGATTTATGCCCGCGACAGTTTTTTTCAATTTGATGATGGACCTTGTCTGGCATCGGACATGTACAATTATCTCGAAGGAATAGAGGGTGAAAATGATGCCTTGTATTTGGCTTATAAAGGAACAGCGCTGGCTTCATCCGCAGATTGCACCATCAATCCCGCCGGAAAATTGCGTCGTTTCAGGGAGGGTCGTAAGTTGATTGAGCAGGCTATAGCTTTGGATGATACCAATGCTGAGTTGAGGTTCCTTAGATTGAGTGTGCAAGTAAAGGCCCCCTATTTCCTCGGTTATTCATCCAATATCGTGGCTGACCGCGATTTGCTGCTGCGCCATCTTTACGAAAGTGGGGAATTTATGGTTGATAGCATTTTTACAACTAAAGTGCTTAGCTTTGTGAGTTTATATGCGGAGCCAACACAAGATGAATTAAAACTTATAAGTGATTTACAGTCAAAATTATGATGATGCAGGAAGAGCAAGTAATTCTGGTAAATGAAAATGATGAAAGGATCGGCCTGATGGAAAAAATGAAGGCCCACATCGAGGTCCATTTGCATCGTGCCTTCTCGGTTTTTGTGTTCAATAGCAAAGGTGAATTGCTCCTACAGCAGCGTGCACTCAGCAAATACCATACACCGGGCCTGTGGACAAACACCTGTTGCAGTCATCCCCGCGATGGCGAAAGTTTACAACAAGCAACAAACAGACGGCTGCGGGAGGAAATGGGAATGCAATGTGATCTTACTAAAGCTTTTGACTTCATTTACAAAGCAGATGTAGGGCAGGGGCTTACAGAACACGAATTTGACCATGTGTTTTTTGGGTATTCTGACGATCTGCCAATCATCAACAAAGAGGAGGTGGAGCATTATCGTTATGCGAAATTAAGTGACATCAGAAAAGAGATGGAGTCTGATCCGGAACAATTTACTGTTTGGTTCCGTATCGCTTTCGATCGTGTGGAAGAGCATTTTTTGAATAAAAATAAAGCATAATGTCTTATTAAAAGTTATATCTATGGAATGGTATATTGCAACAATTCTGGTTTTGGCGGCTTTCTTTTTTATGGAATTCATGGCCTGGTTCACACACAAATACGTAATGCATGGCTTCTTGTGGACTCTGCACAAAGACCATCACATCCGCGATGGGCGGAAATTTGAATGGAATGATTTGTTTGCCATCATTTTTGCAACACCCGCCATATTCTTCACTTATTTAGGAGCTGCCGCAGGTCTCGACTGGAAATTCTACATCGGTATTGGTATTACGCTATATGGCCTGGCTTATTTCATTTTTCATGATGTGCTGGTGCATGGCAGGGCTCCGTTTTTACAAAAATTGAGTAATAGATATCTTCGGGCGACAATAACTGCCCACCTTGACCACCACAAGCCACGTGCGCATTACAATTATGGCTTTTTGATTGCGCCACTGAAATACTATCGCGAAGAGTGGGCCAAAACTGATAAAAAATAGGGTTTTGCAATAAACTGATTTTTCTGTCGTTTTCGCGATAGAAAACTTGTCATGAATAAAAGCCCCAGCTTGTGAAAAAAGCATTTATTATCGCCTTTCTTCTTTTCGGAATGGTAAGCCTTTCAGCACTATTGGCCCAAAATGGCGGACGTGGTGCCTACGACTTTCTGAATACGCCAGTTTCGGCGCGTACTGCTGCACTTGGCGGAAGCATTGTTCCTATTGATGATGGCGATGTTACGCTTACACTTAACAATCCGGCACTCATCAACCCTCAAATGAACAACCACCTTGGACTGGCCTTTGTGAATTACTTTGCTGATATCAACTATGGTGTGGTTAATTATTCCCGCAGTATCGAAGGTGTTGGCAATTTTGCTGCTGGCTTGCAATATTACAACTATGGCGAATTCGATTATGCTGATGAAGGTGGAAACCAAGATGGTACAACATTCTCGGCGCACGATATGGCCTTAACACTGGGTTGGGGTAGGCAGCTTGATACAAGTTTTTCTATCGGTGCCAACCTGAAACTTATCAATTCATTTTACGAATCCTACAACTCTTTTGGCCTGGCCGTTGATGTGGCCGGAACCTATAAAACCAACAATGGTTGGCTGGTATCGCTTACAGCCAGGAATATTGGAAGGGAGTTGAAGTCTTTTTTGCCCGGCGAAGCGGCTGTCCTGCCGTTCAGTATGCAATTGGGCTTATCCAAGCGTTTGGACCATGTACCCTTTAGGTTCATGTTGGTGTACGACCATTTGCAGAAATGGGATCTTACTTATGATGATCCGCTCGACCTGGCGGGCAATATTGATCCAATTACCGGCGAAAAGCGCGAACGTGATAAGTTTTCAAACTTCGGTGACCACCTGATGCGACACATCATTTTCGGGGGTGAGTTTTATATCGGAAAAAACCTGATTTTGCGTGGTAGTTACAATTATAAGCGTCGTCAGGAAATGAAGATTCCTGATAAGTTAGGCATGGTTGGCTTTAGTTGGGGTGTGGGTATTCGGGTCAGCAGGTTTCATATCAGCTATTCCCGCTCGGCATTCCATGTGGTGGGTTCGCCCAATTATTTTACCCTTACTACCAATCTCGACAGTTTCCGACGGAACTAAGCTTGGGTTGGTGTTTTAAACCGGATTCAGTTTGCCTTTTAGAGTTGCCTCACAATTCAATCACTTCAAATTTCATTTCTAAAGTGTTTATTGTCAATAGCTTGTTTCTGAGCACATCCGTTTTTCCAAGTATTACTTTTAAAACTTCAGCCACCTGCAGCGAGGCTGCCAGGGCAGGGGTAAAGGAGGGGTTCCCCAATTCAGTTTCAATGCCTTTTGGAAAATCCTCCGGGTAAAGCTTGTCTAGGGTGCCATCGCCCGGAAAAATGGTGCTTATGTGCGCATACCAGCCTGCAATAGCCCCATAAACAAGCGGTATATTCAAACTTTCAGCAGTTGTTTGCAGGAGCTTTCGGGAAGGGATATTATCCAACGCATCACAAATCACATCATGACCGGTTAGGTGCATGGAAGCGTTCTCATAGGAAATGAATTCGTTGATGAGCGTTGCTTCCACATCAGGGTTAATGAGTTCGATTCTTTGTAAAGCCGCTTCAGCTTTCGATTTCCCCATGTTTAAACTAGTAGCAAGCAATTGGCGGTTCAGATTGGAAGCCTCAAATACATCACCGTCGATAACAGTGAGTCTGCCAATACCCAGCCGGGCAAGCATTTCAATGATATAGCCTCCCAAACCACCGCAACCTACAATGGCCACACTTGTGTGATGCAATAGTTGGTTTTCCTCGCGACTCAGCATGTTTTCGTTTTTTAAATATCTGGATTTCATAAGTTCTGTGTAATTGCATTGTAGAATAAGCAGTACACGAAAATAGCATTTTTATGCTTGCATTGCCAAATTGCATAGCATTGCATCCTTTATTCCCTTACCTTTGTTTGTGTCACCCAACTGTAGTGATAATCTATTATTTAACACCCCCAGTTTCATGCAGCGATTATTTTATATTTTATTTCTCAACTTACTGTTATTAAATCTTTATGCCGGTCCACAAATGTTTCAGGAGTCCATCAGGAATTATATCGAATCTAAGCCTGAAAATTCGCGATATACTGTAGATAATGAGTTGCTTTACTCAAGCCAGGTAATGCCCAGGTTTTATATAAACAGGTTGTTTGAACCAGCTTGGTTTACTGATGATCGAATCAATGCAAATGGAGCTTCTATGTTGGAAGCTATTCGAAAAATTTATTTAGATGGTTTGGAACCTGCTGATTATCACTTAAAAAAAATAGAATTTTATTATGACCAGCTGTGGTATGCAAAAAGTACTGAAATGATTGATATGGTTAAGCTGGAGATACTTTTTACAGATGCCTTTTTGCTGATGGCATCCCATTTGTATTTCGGCAAAGTGGATCCCGGCGAAATAAAGGCTGATTGGAAAATTCAACGCAAAGAACCGGATTTGAGAATTGATTTAATCTTGCAGCAGGCAATTTACTGGGGAGATATAAATTCGGCATTGGAAAAGCTTAGGCCTACCATTAAACATTACCATCAGTTGAAAGCAGATTTTATTATCTTTAATCCGATGGTTTATGAAGAATGGGAAGAAATACCTTTTGAAAAGGTGTTGAAGGTAGGGGAACAACATGAAACTGTATCTGCGATCAGGGCAAGAGTGAAACGCCTTGGATATCATATAGAAAGTCTTGATTCGTTGACGTTTGATGATCAATTGCTAAGCCAGATTAAGCATTATCAGCAGCGCCATGGACTCAATGCAGATGGAATTATTGGCCGCAGGACCATTGAGTCACTGAACATCAAGCCGCAAGAAAGGTTGGATGCCATTAGGGTAAATTTGGAGCGCATCAGATGGCTGCCCGTGGAGTTTCCTAAACGGTTTATCCTAGTCAACATAGCAGATGCCTGGATGGACGTAATTGATGGAAAGGACACACTTCTGAGCATGCGGGCTATTGTTGGTCGCAATTATCGAAAAACACCTGTATTTAGCGGACGAATGTCATACCTTGTTTTTAGTCCTTCATGGACGGTGCCTCCGGGTATTCTTAGCAAGGATATACTTCCTGAGCTAAAGAAAGGGCCGGAATACCTGATAAATAAAAACATGCAGATACTGCGTGCGGATGGAACAGTTGTTGACTATCATAGCATTGATTGGCCAAATATAAGTTCGCGAAATTTCCCCTATATGGTTAGGCAAAATCCGGGACCTGATAATGCTTTGGGAAAAGTTAAGTTCATGTTTCCGAACCAATACAATGTTTATATACACGATACGCCAGCGCGGGGACAGTTTGCACAGGAGAGCAGAGCCCTCAGTTCCGGCTGCATCAGGGCCGAAAAACCATTTGAGCTGGCGCAATTACTGCTTGCTTCAAATCCGGCATGGTCAGCCGAAAGGATTAATAAAGCGATGAATGGAAGCCGTGAACAAACAGTTATATTGCCTGACCCAATTCCTGTTGTGATGGTTTACTTTACTGCCTGGTCAAATGAAAAAAACGGAACCAATTTCCGCCTCGATATCTATAAACGTGATGATGATGTTTTGGCTGCTTTAAGGCAAAAACCACTTGAATACATCATCCGTTAACCGGATGAACCAGTTGTGAGATTCAGGATTTTTGACTGTGTCACATATTGATCATCAGGTGCATGGATGTATAAACAACTCCCCCCCTTAATCGTATTAATAAGGTCCTTATGCAGCTCAACAGGAATTGCGGGGCAACCGTGACTGCGTCCTAAGCGCCCGTGGGTTTTGATAAAATCGTAACTGACATAATCAGCACTATGAATTACGATAGTCCGGTACCTGGCTTTATCATTGATTCCTTCCTCAAGGCCGTCGAGGTAAAGCGATGTGCCATGCCGCCCTGTATAAATCTGGTCCGTAAGGTAAAATCCGGGACTGCTGGTAAATGAACCTGGTTTGTTAGAAAACTTTTCAGCAAATAAATCACCCGAATTTCTGCCGTGGGCTACAAGACAATTGTAAAGCACAACTCCTTGATGCATATCAATCACCCACATACGTTCCTGATTGGAAGGAAGGCTGAAATCAATGATGGTCAGTATATTGGGTTTTTTTACTGCTTTGTTCTCCAATAAGTTATTGTAACCTATAAGGCCCAATTCCAAAACACCAATTGCGGGTAGGTTTAATTCATTTAATTCCTTTTTTTGTAGCAATGCATCAAATTTACTCAAAGTGTTGGTTGAGCTATTATCTGATGTAGAATCCAGTTCATTAATAGCTGGTTGTACAAACACCATGGGTGCAAAAAGTAAAAGCGTGGCGAATAGCAGTTTCATAGGCTCTGTTATTTACTTTACAAAAGTAAACACAAAACGACGCAAGGGGTGTATTATTTGCAATCTTTCCAGATAATTGGCTTTTATTTTTAAATCAGATGAAGTTAAAAATACAAAGGCCTGAATTTGAATCCCTCTATTCGGTTGTATTCCAGTGCCGGAAATGGTACTTTTATCATGTTAAGTACTTGCAAGACGGGAATGAGCCATGGTTTTTTGTTTGGAATACGCGTAAAATCAATATCCAAAGATAAAAAAAACTGCCTGTAGCGCTCCAGATGTGGGAAGGGCTCCCCTTTGTAATATTTTGGGTTTTCAAATTCGTTAATCATGCCGTTGGCGCTGTATCCAATAGCCAGGTTCAGCCAGTTGGGCAAAAACTGTGTTCCGCTTATTTTGTTAAAATTTCCCGAAAACCAATAGGTGTGGGCGTTGTAATCGAGAAAAAAGCTCATAAAGCTATTTTCACCCAATATGGGATGATAGCGTGGGTATTCACTTGGCGAATAGGAGAACTTCAAAACAACAGGCTGCTCATCAAAAATGGCCTGCTGAGCAGTGAAAAGAGCTGCTCCAAAAGTATTGGCTGCCATATCCCACCACGAAAAGCCCCAGCCATCATACAAACCATCAAATATTTCGATTGGCATTTGAAAGACAAGACCTGTTGGGCCACCCCACATAAGTGCACGCCTTTTGTCAACTCCCGCCCAGCGCAAAGCGCTATAGGCCAAATAGCTCTCGTAATATGCCCCATAGGCATGCCCAAATTTGTCCATTTGCAAATAGCCTAGGCCATCATTATACCAGTGGAATGGAACCCGTTCTACATCCTTGTACCAGATAAAACTGAGAAAAGACAATCCCCCCACATATGACGCAGACCCAAATCCGGCCACTTTTTGGATTCTTTTGGGAACTATCGTATCACTATAATACTCACTGTAAAAAGATTGTCCAAAACTATTACAGGAAATCAGGACAATCAGAAAAATGGCACTGCCGGTTTTAATTTTGGTTTTCAGCATGATATGTTTACCATTTTGAGAGGTAAAAATTCTGTATATTGACAACTTTATTAATTGTAAAGATTGATGCATTCATCATGAAAAATCGAGCTACAGAAAATAAGCTGTTTAATCCAATCTTCGAAATTAACACTTTCTTTTATGTTAACAATATAGCCTGTATTTTTCATGCTTTTAATTTAGCTCAGAGGCGAGGCGTCGAAAGCCGCCGATATAGTATTCTATTTCAAGGCTTTCGCAACGAAGCAGATGAGTTGAAGTAAAAGCACTTGCAAAAAGCAAAAAAATT
>CAYTUA010000252.1:0-6329 GCA_964440855.1 uncultured Lentimicrobiaceae bacterium | reverse complement strand
CTACTACTTTTGTGCTTGTGATGTCGAATACGGTGGTTTCCATTATCAAGAATTTTATTCCTGATAAGGTGCGCATTCCCTCCTTTATCGTGATCATTGCATCTTTTGTAACCATTGTTGAGTTGGTGATGCAGGGGTTTTTGCCTGCTTTGTTTGACCAACTGGGCTTGTTTATTCCGCTTATCGTTGTAAACTGCCTTATTTTGGGCCGTGCCGAAGCTTTTGCATCCAAGAAAAACCTGCTTACCTCTGTTATTGATGGTTTGGGTATGGGGCTTGGCTTCGCATTTGCGCTGACTATTTTGGGCGGTGTGCGCGAAATATTGGGCAGTGGGGCCATATTTGATATCAAGCTGATGCCCGGCGACTTTATGTTGGTGTTTGTGTTGGCGCCCGGTGCCTTTATCGGATTGGGCTATCTGGTTGCCCTGTCAAGAAAACTTAATAAGTAAACCACCTTAAAACTGTTGAACAATGGAATATTTTGCAATAATTATCGGTGCCATATTTGTCAATAACATTGTACTGGCAAAATTCCTTGGAATTTGTCCATTTGTTGGCGTTTCCAATAAAATTTCCACTTCCTTGGGGATGGGCGGCGCGGTGCTGTTTGTTATGACGATTGCCACAATCGTTACCTGGATGATACAGATTTATGTATTGATACCTTTTGGAATAGGCTTTCTGCAAACAATTGCCTACATCCTGGTGATCGCCTCGCTGGTGCAAATGGTTGAAATCATATTAAAGAAGGTGAGTCCGGCCTTGTATCAGGCATTGGGCGTTTTTCTGCCTTTGATCACCACCAATTGTGCCGTTTTGGGTGTTGCTATTTTGGCTGTTCAAAACGATTTCAACCTGCTCGAAAGCGTTGTTTTTGCCATGTCGAACGCAGCAGGTTTTACCCTGGCCATGTTGCTGTTTGCCGGCATCCGCGAGCACCTCGACCTGATGGAAGTGCCCAGCCTGATGCGCGGTGTGCCTATTGCTTTGGTTGCAGCCGGCATACTGGCCCTGGCCTTTATGGGTTTTACAGGGATTGTTTAAAACGGAATTGAAGCCTTCATTTCTTTGCAAAACTTCCTGGAGTCAAACCCTTTTGGTAGTATTGTGCCCCAGTTCTCCATAAACCTGCTTTTTTGACAGTTTTCTAAGCTTGTTTTCTTTGAAAAATAAGAAGAGAAGGCTAATTTGTCTTTGCTTCTCTTCTTATTAAAATGCTTTAGGCATAGGAAAATGAGGTTGTAATAAACCATTTAAAAGCCATTTATTCTACGCCTCAGTGGTCCGGCAGAATCTATAATGGTTATTATGGAAAATATATGCCTGAACTGTAAAGCCAAATTAAAGTAATGGCATATTAAAAACTGTATTTCAGTTCGGCCATGACCATTCTGCCGGGGGCAATAATATTGCGTGAATCAATATACTCCTGATTGAATAGGTTGTGCACATTAACAGCAGCCGTCAAGCCTTTGTAAACCTGCCGCCATAGCCTCATGTCAACATAGAGGAAGGCATCAATTTTTTCTGTATTTACATCGTTAATCCATTGGGCTCCTTTGTAATTAATAGATGCTAACCCATTAAGCACATTTGATTGCCAGGCAAACGAGCTGAAAAGACCATCTGATGGTTGGTAAACAAGAGCTTTGCCAACAAGATCATCGTCTTTTTCGGCATCGAACAGATCAAACTGTTTTATTTCGGTTTTTGTATGGCTGTAGGCCAATCTCCACTGGAAGTTGTCGCTAATTTTAAGTTCCATTTCCAATTCAACACCATGTATATTTACTTCACCAATATTGTCTTTGATACGAATTGGCCGCATACGGTTGTTTAGCAAAAGGGAATCGCCAGTAGCAATATAGGCATGATAATCGCGGCCAATGGCATAAAAGGCAGTAGGAGAGATTCTAAGAGATGGTCCTACAAAAAAATCAGCCCCCAATTCAAAATTGTCGAGATACTCAGGCTTCAACTCCGGATTGGCGAGTTTCATACCGCCCGAAATGCGTCCGGTGCGGCAGAGGTCGTCCAAAACAGCTGCCCTGAAGCCCTTGCTGTAGCCTGCATATAGCCGGAACTTTCCTTTTTCGAAATATTGCATTGACAAGCGTGGACTAAAAGCATTGAAGCTGGCATCTGCCAGTGCACCATCAAAATCCTGCAAAAAGGCTGTTTCGTTGGTGGGGTTGTTTACAATAAATGCACCATCGTAAAAGCTGGCTATATCAAAGCGCACTCCTGCAAGCAGGGAAAATGGCGACTGGCCAAAACTGACCTCATCCTGAGCATAAATGCCCAACTGGTTCATTTTGCCTTTATTAAGTACCTCATCGGAGGATGTTAAATACATATCGGCGCCATCAACGGCACCATAGCGAAAGTCCACTCCGCTGGTGATCAAATGATTTGTACCAAGCTTGAAGCTATATGATGAGTTTAAACCCATATCATCCCTGCCTGATTCTACATCATAACGTGTAATTGCATTGTTTCTGAAACTCTCACGAATATTGGCGTAAATTTCCTGTTGACCGTATAGTGTCATGTTCAGGCTGCTGTTGTTTTGAAAGGAGGCACGATAAATCAGGCGCAAATTTGTATTGGTATATTGGTTATAAGCTCCATTATCTGCTGCAAGTTCATCATTTTCAAAGCCGTAACCACTGTATTTTGCCCCTGTGCCTCTTTTGCCGTTATAATATCCACCATTTATTTCAAAGGATTGGCGCGCAGTAAGCGTGTAACCCAAACGGCCTCCTATTTGGTATTCGTCCAGGAAGGAAGCAATTGAATACTCATCCACTTCGTCTGCGGGCGTGGTAATATAACCATCGCTGTTGCGGTACATGCCCTGTAAGCCCCAATAAAACTTATTTTCCCTTCCGGAAACCTTTAGCTGGGTTTGGTAAGTGTTGAAAGTCCCGATGCTTTGGCTCAGGGCACCCTCCAAACGTTTTTGCGGCGTTTGACTGATCAGGTTTATGACACCTCCCATGGCGTTTCCACCATAAATAGACGAACCCGACCCTTTAATTACTTCTACTTGTTCGATATCATTAAAAGAAATGGCATTCCAATTGACGCTGCCACCATCCGTTTTGTTTACCGGAACGCCGTCAACCATAACGAGTGTGCGGCCTGCTTCGCTGCCCATTCCGCGCATAGAAACAGTGGAAGAACCAAAAAAGGAGGCTCCCCTGCTAACAGAGATGCCTGGAATAGACCTCAAAATGTCATCAGCAGAGAAAACCGGCATTGCTTCGATGGCCTGCCTTTCCATTATGCCAACTCGCAAAGGCACTTCATAAGTGCCTCGCCGCCCCCTTGTAGCTGTAACCACAACAGTACCCAACTCGGCAGTATTGGGCGAAAGTTCAATCTGCAACATAGGCCCTCCCGGCTTAACCTCAAGGGTTTGGCTATGGTAGCCAATATAACTTATTTCGAGAAGATGGAAAGAATCTGACTCAAGGCTCAATTTAAATTGTCCTGCATAGTCTGTTGTAGTGGCTTTTTTAGCCTTGGGAACTAAAATATAAGCGCCGGCAAGCGGCTGTCCGCTTTTTGCATCATGTATATTGCCAGTTATTACATGTTGGGCAATCACAAACTGACTACTGATAATCAGTAAAATGCAAAGAAAAAAGATTCGTTTCATTTCAATTTGGTTTAAATTTTGGAATTATTATTCGTTATGTAAAATTTGCATATCGGTGAAGAAAAAAACTCAGTCAACCAACTCATTCAGTTCTGAAATCATCTCTCCAAACAATTGCTCGATGTCTGGTTCGATTTGCCCATATAGCTTGTCAAAAAAAACAATCAATCGCTCTCCCTTTGGAGTGAGGACAGTTTGTCCGCCTTTATCACCGCCACGCGATTTTTCAATAATTTTAAACCCAAGTTTTTCTTCAATACGTTTCAAAGTTTCCCAGGTTTTACGGTATGTATAGCCCATCTCAATTACAGCGGCCTGTAGTGAACCTTTTTCTTTTATAGCTTTTAGCAATCTCCATTTACCTTCACCAAGGATACTCTCGCCCGAATCAGTTTCGATCCAGAATTTATAATTGAGCTTAAGCTGAGATACGGCCATCGGCATGATTTTTTTGTGCAAGATTACTGTTTTTCGTGATAGGAATTCATTCTGCTTACTCTTCAAAACGAAGATGCTTTTCTGACTCATTTAAGAATCAGGGATTTCCATTATTTACATCCATGAAATTTAGAATTGTTTTAAATAACAATTAGTCAATGATTTATAAGTAAAATTAGTGCAATTTTGCGACATGTAAATTATGCATAACGCTCAAATACAATTCAAATGACAAAACCGACAAGCACCCTTATTCAAAATTTTTTGATTTTATTCCTAATCCTTTTCGGCCAATCGTGCGATAATTTCGACAGCAGAATTGCCGATGCCATAACAGGAGCCAGCAAAGGGATGCCCAAAGGCGGCAACAGCCTGTTTCACCAAACAGACGAGACAAGTCTAGAAACAACCGATCTTGAAGTTGTTGGGGAAGTTCAAAAGCCTGGATTTGTGGATTTTAAGAAGCACTATAAAAGAGAAGTGATGGTGAAGGAATCCTTTCATGATGGAGAGCAGATTCAGTTTATCGGTGCCTATCGTTATCGTGGCTATTCACTTTTTGATTTGCTGAATAGCTTTAACCTGCAAAAGAAAAACGTTGAACTTTTTAAACCGGCCATTGATTTATACATAACAATTGAGAATGATAAGCAGGAGAATGTGGTTTTCAGTTGGTCAGAAATTTTCCATACCAATAGCCCGCACCAAATTTTGATTGCCACCGAAATGGCACCTATTGTGCCCTATCGCAAAGATGTGGACTATCCCGTAGCTACTTCCTGGAAAGTGGTTTCGGCCAATGACTTGTATTCGTACCGTAGCATAGAGAATCCTGTTAGGATTATTGTCAGCTCCTTTGATCAAAAACAATACCCGATTGATCGTGATATGAGTCCGCTGTATAGCGATGGTTTGGATGTATATTTTGAAGATGAATTGTTAAAACGAATTTCGGATTCGGCGCACAACAACCACAAAATTATTTATGAATCAAGCTTTTACGGCATGGGTATGGGAAGCCATCCTTCTGACCCTTTTATAGGGCCTGATTTGAACAGTCAGTTGGAGGGATTACTTGATTTTCGAGATAAGAACCTTATCAAACATGGTTTGGTTTGTTTTGCAGGCCTTGATGGATATCGCACTATTTACAGTTTTAGCGAACTTTTCAATCGTACCGATCAGGTCAGGTCCATTCTTGATATAACACCCATGCCTGATGAAGGGGGATATTACAGAATTTTTCACCCTGCTGATTTTTATGCTGATAGGTCTGTTAAGGCATTGAAGGAGATGTACGTTTTTTTGAAGGATTAAAAATCGACACTGGCAGCAAATAAGTTCAAAGGCATATTGATAGCGTTCGACTCATCAAAAAATCATTAATTTCGCAACCAATCAATAAACCTCAAATCTGTTTTTTTCAATGGAACTGTTTCTGTTGGTTATTTTCTGGATTATAGTCATGTACTATGCCTTCAAACTGACCCTTCGCTATGCCGTGCCCTGGCTTGTTAAGCGCTATATTCGTAAAATGCAGCGCAATATGGATGGGTTTGGAAAAGGGCCTTCAAGTGCTCAGGACAGGGATGGCCTTAAAGTGGACCCCACCGGAAAGGGGGAAACACGAATTGATCCGGATGCAGGTGAGTATGTTGATTTTGAGGAAATTAAAGACAACCCCAAATCCGAATGATATGAACCTGAAATTTGTCGATTGGAAAAGTTTGCTGCCCTACATCACTGCAATCTTTGTTTTTATCGTTGTTACCTTTGCCTATTTCAACCCGCTTTTGGAAGGCAAACGACTGAATATGCACGACATCACCATGCACAAGGGTATGTCAAAAGAAATCATGGATTTCAGGGAAGAAACAGGCGAAGAAGCCCTTTGGACCAATTCCATGTTTGGTGGCATGCCCGCCTGGCAAATTTCGGTGGTATATACAGGCAACCTGATCAGGCATTTAAAAAAGCTGCTTACACTATGGATGCCTTTTCCGGCCAATGCAGTTTTTATGTATTTCCTCGGCTTTTTCATCCTTCTGCTGGCCTTGGGGGTCAATCCCTGGTTGAGTATGACGGGGGCGCTGGCATTCGGCTTTTCGTCCTATTTGTTTATAATTCTCGGGGCAGGCCACACTTCCAAAGCCTATGCCATAGGGTATATGGCACCTGTTTTGGCAGGCATTGTTCTGGCTTATAAAGGGAAATTTTTTAAAGG
>CAYTUA010000251.1:0-3569 GCA_964440855.1 uncultured Lentimicrobiaceae bacterium | reverse complement strand
GTTAACCGGCTTCAATGTATGGGTTTCCGTTTTTATATGCTGTATATCGCGGCCGAGATAGCGAATTCCTGCGCGGGCGCAAACAGAGGTTGCAATATCTTCGCCACTGTCAGCACCACGCTCCACGTCCACGGAAAATGCTTCAGAAGTGAGCAGGACATATTCCTTTTTCACCGGATCAAAATAACTAAACTCAACAGCAGGGATTGTAAATTCGCCCGGTGAACGCGGAATGGCCAGAAATTCAATCTTACGTGTTCCGCTTACTCCACTGGCTGATGCATTTGCCTGACCTGTAACTTTGGGTTCATAAACTTCAAAATCAGGAGGAAACACTGGTTTCGGCATTTCGATCAACTCAATATTCCCTTTTCCACTGATGGTATAGGTAAGGTTAAGTGCTTCGTTTGTTTTAAGTGCGTTGCGGTCGATACTTGCTTGCAAAGTGAATTGTCCGACTGCTCCTCCAAAATCTTTCGGCCTGCCTGCAAATGGCAGGGCTTTAACTTCAATTTCAACAGGATTGGAAACCAAAACGCGCTCCACATTGCGAACATTCCGGTTAAAAAATGGGTCGTTGAAAAAGCTCTCAAACGGATCGCGCGATCGGCGCCTGTCGTCCTGTACCCTCACCTGTGCAGTCCCTTCAAGCTCCATGGGTTCAATGGTTATCTTGCCACTACGTTGCGGGAAAAGTGCCATTTTCCTAATGTCGGCCACAACATATTCTTCACCATCAACTATTTGGGTAGATTGTTGCAAGGGAGCTCCTTCATCTAAAAGATTCTTTACCCAAAAACCCGGAAAAGAAGATAATTTGTTCACAGAAATGGAGGAAATGGGCACACGAGTATAGAGGCGATAAGTCATAATGACCTGTTCACCTAATAATGGAGATGTTTTATCAACGATGGCACGCAAGAAGAGATCTTTTTCGGAAATTCCAGTTTCATCTGTATGTTGTTGCGCTCCACGCTGCTGCTGAGAGGGGGCTGTAGTTGCGGAAGATGCCGGTTGCACTTTGATATTGATTGTATTGGAGCTTATTTTTTTTCCATCAACAACTACAGTAGCAGGTTTCAGGTTGATTTCACCTTCGCGTGTGGCCACCACGACATAGGTGTAGGTTTGGCTGTAAGATCGGGTCATCTGGCCGTTGATGATCTGAATGCTTGAACTGCTGGAGGTCATGGGGCCTGTAATCACACGCAATCCGTCAAAATCGGGACCTTTAAAGCGGCTGCCATCGGCATTGAGCTCATACACAATCCGGAACTGCTCGCCCAGTGCCACCTCACTTTTGCTACTTCCCTTAAAACCGGGTTCGGTTTGTGCCATCATCATCACCGGCCAAACCATAGCAAACAGCAATATTTTAAGCAGTTTGTTGTTCATCATAACATTGTTTCGATCTTACAAAGATAAAGCTTCCTACTTGTTTATCACCTACCAATCGCGGTCGCGCTTGGCACCCCTTGCTGCCTGCATGCGCTCCAGGTTGAGTTTATCCAGTGTTTTTCTTTCTTCAGCTGACAGGGCCTTGAGCATACGTTCGGCATCCTCTTTGGTCATCTGTTGCTGAGGTTGCTGCTGCTGTTGCTGCTCCTGGCCTTCACCCTGGTCCTGTTGTTCATTCTTCTGCTCCTCTTGCTCACCCTCCTGCTGTTGGTCCTGTTGGTCTTGTTGGTCTTGATCCTGGTTTTCTTCCTGCTGATCCTGCTGATCTTCCTCGTTTTGATCTTGTTTTTGTTCTTGCTGTTGCTTCAGCATCCGTCGCGCATATTCCAGGTTGTAGCGTGCCTCGTCATCATTTGGATTTAAGCGCAAAGCCTGCTTAAATGCTTCTACACTTTCAGCATAACGCTGCTGCTTCAACATGGAATTTCCAAGGTTGTAACTGGCATTCGACTCAAGCATAGGCGCCTTGCTCATGGCAGTAACCTGCGAAAACTTCCGTTCTGCTTCCTCAAACTGCTCCTGCTCATACAGCGAATTGCCCAGATTGAAAGCAGCCTTGCTGCTCATCGGGTTTTCCTCCAATGCCTTTTGGTAGCTCACTTCCGCTTCACCAAATTGTTGTGCCTGATATTGTTTGTTTCCTTTGCGGAGCAATTTATTCTCTGATTGGCCAATTATGTTTGTCACCAAAAAGAAAAACGCAAACAGCATTAAAATGTTTTTCATGATATCCCCTCCTTTTTGCCAAATAAATTTATCCTGGATTCCCAACTTCGTTTTGCAGAAGCAATCAACATTTCAATCAGCAACATCATCAAAGCCAATGCCAAAAAAATCTGGAACCTGCTTTCATAATCTGTAAACATTTTGGCATCAATTTCAGTTTTGTCCAGGGCATTGATCTCGCCAAAAATATAGTTCAAGCCGGAACGCATATTATTAGCACGGGTATAAGCCCCGTTGCCGGCTTCTGCAATTTGCTGTAAGGTGAGTTCATCCAGACGTGTTACAACACTCTTTCCATCGTTATCAGTATGAAAGCCAGTACGTTTCCCATACTGATTGTAAACCGGGATGGGAGCACCTTCGGCAAGCCCCATACCAATGGTATAAATATGTATTCCTTTTGAAGCGGCAATTTTTGCAGCAGCTACCGGGTCATCCTCATGGTCTTCGCCATCAGAAATGATCACAATGGCTTTGCTGCCTTTACTCTCATCAAAAGAATCCATAGCGAGATTGATGGCTTCACCAATAGCTGTTCCCTGCACCGGCACCACATCCGTATTAATTGTGGAAAGAAAAAGCCTGGCAGCAGCATAATCTGTGGTAATTGGCAATTGTGTATAAGCCTTTCCGGCAAACACAATGATACCAATCCTATCGCCCTGAAGCTTATCAATCAGGCGCGATATGGCCTGTTTGGACCGTTCGAGTCTGTTGGGAACGATGTCTTCAGCCAGCATGGATTTGGAAACATCCAAAGCGATAAACAGGTCGATGCCTTCACGTTTCACCTCTTCGAGTCTTGATCCCGTTTGCGGATTGGCCATGCCCAAAATCAAAAAGGACAATGCCAGCGATAGAAACACAAACTTTACCCAATTCCGCGTTCCGGAATACTTTGGCATGAGCAGCCCGATGAGTGCCTTGTCGCCAAAACGGCTGATGGCCTTGCTGCGCAGATAATTAGAAGCCAAAAAAAGCAAAAATATGACGGGCAGCAGCACGAAGGCATACAGATAGTCAGGGTTTTCAAACTTTATAATATCCATTTCCATGGCTCATTTTCTTTAAATAGCGGTACGAAAAACAGTTTGGCGCAACACGAACTCTGCTAGTAAGAATGCAAAGGCAAGTAATGCCAATGGCAAAAACTCTTCATACTTCCGCTTAAATTCTGTTACATCAATCTTTGATTTTTCCAATTGATCGATCTCATTAAATATCTCTTCCAGCTTTTTATTGTCAGTGGCTCTGTAGTATTTTCCTTCTGTCATATTGGCAATCTCTTTCAAGAGCGGTTCGTCGATATCCGCCTTGATATCACGAATTTGCACACCAAAAGGCGTTTGCATCGGAAAAGGTGCCAGACCATATGAACCCACGCC
>CAYTUA010000250.1:0-3509 GCA_964440855.1 uncultured Lentimicrobiaceae bacterium | reverse complement strand
AACCAAATTAAAATTAATTTTAATAGAATCAAGAATGAGTTTAAACAGAAGAACATTTTTTAAGGCCTTTGGTGCAGCGGGTGCCGCACTGGCCTTGGGCAAAAACCTCGAAGCAGCTCCGGCAGGCGATGACGGCGTTGAGTTGATGGGTGTTCTCTACGACGCCAGCAGGTGTGTAGGATGCCAAACTTGTGAATTTTCATGTGCTGACTCACACAATATGGAATTTCCTGAGGACGAACCCAGCACTGACGTTAAGAGAAGCTTGGACCCAACAAAACGCACAATTGTTAATTGGTACAACTTACCCGATGGCAGCGAAGGATACAGCAAGGCTCAATGCATGCACTGCAACGAACCGGCTTGTTACACAGCCTGCTTAACGCAAGCTTTGTATAAAACCAAAGAGGGTCCGGTGGTATGGCGTGAAGACAAATGCATGGGATGCCGCTTCTGTATGATATCTTGCCCCTTTGAAATTCCCAAGGCTGAATACGACAACAACCACCCGCGCATAGTGAAGTGCAATATGTGCTTCCACAGGTGGGCAGATGGCGAAAAACCAGCCTGCGTTACTGATTGCCCTTACGATGCACTGATGTTTGGCACACGCCGCGAATTGCTTGATGAAGCCCGCAGACGCATGCTTGAAAATCCTGATACTTATCATCCTCATATATACGGAGAAAAAGAAGCCGGCGGAACAAGCTGGTTGGTCATTTCACCTGTTCCTGTTGAACAGATTGGTTTTAACAACAAAATCCAGTTGAAATCCTATCCGGCCCTTACCAAAGGATTCGTTTCATCCATTGCACCGGTAGATTTATTGCTCCCTGCTTTTTTGCTCGGAGTATATGAAGCCACAAAAGTACGTACACAAAACACTGAGGAGGAAGAGTTATGAACCAGACCACAACAATTCAATACGGAGACAACAAAGGCAACAACATCTGGAAGTTCTTTTTAAACGAACTGAAGCCTAAAACCAAAATTTTCACCGCCTTCAATATAATCACATTGCCGATTATACTTTTTGGACTTGGTATCATTGTTTACAGGTTTATCTATGGCCTGGGTTCAGTAACCAACCTCACACAGGAAATGCCCTGGGGCATCTGGAAGGCTTTTAACGTGGTTGTGGGCGTTGCCATGGCCGGCGGCGCTTATGTACTTGTTTTTATGACCCATGTGCTTCACCTTAAAAAGTACAATCCCATTTTAAAAGTGGCTGTATTGAACGGCCTGCTTGCTTACATTTTCTATTCATTTGCCCTGATCCTTGAGCTGGGACGTCCGCTTGATATTTTTAATGTAATTATCGGAAATGATTATGGCGTCAGCTCTATCCTGTTTTTGGTAGCATGGCACTTTATGCTCTATATCCTTTGCCTTATGCTGGAGTTTTCGCCTTCGGTGGCCGAATGGCTCAATGCACGCAAAGCCCATAAATTCCTGGCAGGCATCACATTGGTGGCCGTCGTGTTTGGGATTACGCTTTCGGTGCTGCATCAGGCTGGTATCGGTGGCCTCTTTATGCTGGCCAAAGGCAAGGTTCACCCTTTGTGGTACAACCAATATATGCCGCTGATGTTTGTCATTCAAAGTGTTTTTGGCGGACTTGCACTTGTAATTGCTGTAGTTACCCTTTGCTGGAAGCTATTTGCCTATCAGCTTGACGAAACCTACCGCAAAGCCAAAAACCCAATATTTGTAGGGCTGGCAGGCATTTGTGCACTGAGCATGTTCTCTTACTTCTTTATGCATGTGATCATTTTTGCCCACGAAAAAAACTGGGTTTATCTTGGAACAGGCTGGGGCTGGTGGTACCTGCTCGAAATGATTCCTTTTGTGGTTGTGCCCATGTTTATGTTCCTCTACGGTTTCAAACTCAAAAATATCCGACTAATCAATATTGCAGCTGTGCTCACGTTGATTGGTATTTTTCTGAACCGTATGAACACCTCCCTGATCGCCTACAATATTGATGCTCCTGTAAGATACGTACCTACCATCTGGGAAATCATCGTTTCCGTTTCAGTAATACTGATTCAGATTTGGGTTTTCCGCTGGATTGTGTTAAGAATGCCCGTGCTGCGCAAATCACCTGATTGGGCCAAAGGCGCACATTAAAAAAGAATAATCTAATAAACACTGAAATAAATAAAAAATTAACCTCTAAAAAATTAATAAAATGGACGGATTTAGCTATTACAACATTTTCGAGACCAAGGGAATAGAGTACCTTATCACTGTAGCCTTCTTCTTATTGCTGGTGCCTTTTTGGATTGCACTGAACAGACAAGCAAAAGCTACTAAAAAACTAAACGAAGCATTGGGAATTCTCTCAGCCAATCTGTTGAAAATTCCACAAGGATTGTTCTACAGCAAAAACCACACCTGGACTTTCCTCGAAAGAGGCGGTGCTGCACGCATTGGCTTGGACGATTTGCTACTGAATATCATTGGCGAAGTAAAGATTAACAACCTGAAAGCCCCCGGCGACAGAATCAACAAAGGTGATGTGATTGCAGAGATCGGACAAAACGGCAAAAGTCTGAAAATTGTATCCCCCGTTTCAGGCGAGGTTCTCAAGTCGAACCATATGCTGCACGAAACACCCGAAATGCTGAATGAAGATCCTTACGGACAAGGATGGATATACAAAGTGAAACCAACCAACTGGATGGCCGAAACACAAGCCTGCTATATGGCAGAAGATGCCATCAACTGGTCGAAGCGCGAAGTAGAACGTTTCAAGGATTTTATGGCCGAAAGCATGAAAGCCCATTCTCCTGAACCTTCGATGGTTATTATGCAGGACGGTGGTGAAATCAGCAGAAATGCACTGGCCGAAATGCCCGGTGAAATATGGAAAGATTTTGAAAAGAACTTTATGACTGCCACCGCTTAAACTACTGACAGAGGGGGCTCTGCCCCTGATACGAATCCAGCTTTTCGCCGGCCAAGCTATCATCATAGCATGGTGCGGCGAAAAGTGTTACAGGAAGGACACACTTTTTTTGTATCTTGCATGTGTTAATCACTATCTTGAAAAAAATCAATATTGTTATCATCTAATTGATTTTCACATCAATAGACTAATCGATACACTAAAACCCAGGTTTCAATAATAGCCCCTGATTCGCATTAAACGCAAATTAATAACAAAACATGAACACCAAAAGCCATCATAAAAAGGACAAGACAAGCAAACCATCGTTCTTCAAGAAATATGAAAAAATAAGGTCCTCCATCTATGGCCAGGTCATTTACTCCATCCTTATCTTGTCCATTTTTCTGTTTTTGCTGTTTGGTATTATATTCCGATCAGTAAATGAGCGCTTTATGGAGAGGGTAATCTACCAAAACGGTTACAATGTCGGGCATTTTGTACAAGGAGCTTTGTATCATTCAATGCTTGAAAACGACAAAGCCGTGCTGCAAAACACCCTGGATGTGATCAACCGCTTGCCCAATATCGATGAGGTAAATATGTACAACGAATTTGA